>JBOHKJ010000208.1:0-8410 GCA_050728975.1 Kiloniellales bacterium
GCCGCTACGCCATCCCGTGGGCGAGGACGAGCGCGATCCCGACAATCCGACCGGCGGAGAGAATAGAGGCGCCTGAACGGCATGCGAAGCAGTCCGAGAGACGCTGGACACGGCGGATCAGGCCCACTATACACCCGCCTCGCACACAGCCGGATAAGCCCGCGCCCCGTGAGCGCCCAGGTAGCTCAGTTGGTAGAGCACGTGACTGAAAATCACGGTGTCGGTGGTTCGATTCCGCCCCTGGGCACCATTCCCTACTCGCGCTCTCAATTTTTCAAGAACCTAGACGCCGGAAATGTCTCACCGCTCTCTGGCGCGGGTAAAAGTGGGACACTTTTGTTCGGGATTTGATCGAGGCTCAGCAGCTTCATGCCGCTCGCGGCGAGCACCTTCTACCGTCCTGTCTTCGTATACCGCGCGGCTTCCTTCATCGTGGAGCGGACAATGGGCGGGCTGTTCGCCGCATGAGGTGCGGAGAAACTCTTGCGCTTACGGTGAATAACTGACATAATTACCGCATGGAATGCGGAGATTATGTCCTATATTCATCAATTACTGGGCTGGCCGGAATTCCGCTGGGACCACGAGGTCCTGGCCGGACCGCTTGCCGCCGTGCGCCACCGCCAGGGGCGGCTGATCGGGCGCATGGAGGGGCTCGGCTTTGGGCTGCGCAGCGAGGCCATGCTCCAGACCCTTACTGAGGATGTTCTCAAGTCCAGCGAGATCGAGGGCGAAATCCTCGACCGCGATCAGGTCCGCTCTTCTATCGCACGGCGTCTGGGCATGGACATCGGCGGGCTGATTCCAGCGGACCGCGACGTGGAGGGCGTTGTCGAAATGATGCTCGACGCGACCCAGAATTATCAGCAGTCTCTGACGGACGAGCGGCTGTTCGGCTGGCACTCAGCGCTATTCCCGACCGGGCGTTCCGGCATGCACCGGATCACGGTTGGTGCGTGGCGCAATGACAAGTCGGGTCCGATGCAGGTGATTTCGGGACCGGTGGCGCGCGAGCGCGTTCACTATGAAGCGCCAAAGGCCGGGCGCATTGCCGATGACATGAACGCGTTCCTTGCCTGGTTCAACGGGCAGGAGGGCATCGATCCGGTCCTCAAGGCGGGCGTTGCGCACCTGTGGTTTGTAACCGTCCACCCGTTCGATGACGGCAACGGGCGCATTGCGCGCGCCATCGCCGACATGCAGCTTGCGCGCTCGGAACGGAGCACGCAGCGCTTTTACAGCATGTCGGCGCAACTCCGGCAGGAGCGCAAGGCGTATTACGAGAACCTCGAATCGACGCAGAAGGGCGATCTCGACATTACCGAATGGCTCGCGTGGTTTCTTGCATGCCTTTCGCGCACGTTCGACGGCGCGGAGAGCATTCTTGCGGGCGTGCTCAGGAAGGCGCGTTTCTGGGCCAAGCATGCGGGCGATACCTTTAATGACCGCCAGCGCGCCATGCTGAACCGGTTGCTCGATGGCTTCGAGGGGAAGCTCACATCGTCGAAATGGGCCACCATCGAGAAGTGCTCGCCAGACACGGCGCTGCGCGACATCACCGATCTTCTGGAGCGCGCGATTCTCGTCAAGGACGAAGGAGGCGGGCGCAGCACCAGCTATTCGCTGGCTGAGGTGAATTGATGATTATCGGTCCAGCACGAGCCATCGGAACGAATAATTATGATTGAGGGCGAAATGCCGCTGACAGGGATACAGCCGCGGGACATACAGGAACCGCGTCTACAGGATCTCATTATCGGACAGGTGCCCGAGGGCAAGACAGTCGATTACAAGCAGGACCTGCCTGCCAGCAGTGACGGGGCGAGGAAGGATTTTCTTGCCGACCTTTGCTCTTTTGCGAACGCCGCTGGCGGTTACATCATCTTCGGGATAACGGAATCCGAAGGCGGACTCTAAACGAGGGCAGGGTCTTTCATCAGCGGTAGCCCGACTTCGAACACGGAGCCGGAAACCGGCGCGCTGGCGACTCCGATCGCACCGCCGTGCGCCTCGACAATCTGTCGGCAGATCGCCAGTCCTAGGCCGCTCCCCTCGGCCGTTCCGCCGCGGCGCGAGAACTTCTGAAAGATGATCGAGCGCTCGCCGGAGGCAATGCCCGGCCCGTTGTCGCCGACTTTCAACACCGCCCTTCCGTCGAGAACCTCTGCGGAGACGACCACGAGCGGCTCGGAATTTGCGCTGAACTTGATGGCGTTGTGAATGAGGTTGATGAAGACCTGCTTCAGCCGGTCGGCGTCGGCATGGACCAGCGGGAGGACAGCAGGCAGACGCTCCTCCAGCGCGACGCCGCGCTGGTACGCGAATCCCGACATGGCCGCAACCGCATCGCGCAGCACCTGCGCCGGGTCGAGCGGCTTCAGATTTAACGCCTGTTCCCCCTTTTCCAGGCGCGAGACGTCGAGGATCTCGTCCAGGAGCCGGGTCAGCCGCTTGCTTTCCTCGAAGATAATGCGCACGAAGCGCGCGCGCTGCGCTTCCGGAAGATCGCTCGACGACAGCAGGACCTCGGTGAAAGAGCGGATGGACGTCATCGGCGTGCGCAGCTCGTGGCTGACACGGCTCAGGAAGTCGTCCTTCATCACGTCGATTTCGCGAAGCTGCGAATTCGCCTCGCGCAGCTGGGCCGCCGTCTCTTCGAGCTCGGCGGATTTCTGCTCGAGCTGTCGTCCGTATTCGATTGCCTGCTGGGTCTCGTCGAGGATGGTGATGACCTCGTCGAAAGTAATCGTCTCGCCACCGGCGATGCGCGAAACCATGACGCGGGCTGAAGCGGCTCCGATCGAGCTGGCGAGCTGGCGCTCGACGAAAGCGATGAGCGCTGGGTCGGCGACCAGCTCGTGGACCGCGCGCTTCTGGCTCTTCGCGTAGTCTCGAAAGTCGCGATAGGCATGATCGGGACCGATGATCCGGCGCGCCAGCGCCATCAGGTCTTCCACGGCTGTGTCGCCCATCCAGACGCGGCTCTCTTCTCCCCGCTGTCGATTGAAAGGATTGACGAACAGTGCGCTCTGCAGGTTCTCGAGCGGCTTGTGCTCGCTCGCCAGCGAAGCAAGCAGATAGGCGGTGAGATTCGCACTGAGGCTCCAGAACAGCGCGTGGACGAGCGGATCCCAGTCGGCGAGATAGAACAGCGCCTCCGGCCGCAGTGCGGCGATGCCGAACGGGCCGTCCGACAGCAACGCGGGAACGACGAAGCCGGCCCGTACGATGCTCGGCAGGACCAGCGTATAGGCCCAGACCGCGAAGCCTGCGACAAGACCGGCGATCGCGCCGCGCTCGGTACCGCCGCGCCAGTAAATGCCGCCGATCAGGGCCGGCAGGAACTGAGCCGCTCCGGCAAACGATATGAGCCCGATCGCGGCGAGCGCGTCGGATCGGGCGCTGACCCGGTAATAGAGAAACCCGAGCGACAGGATGAGTACGATCGAGAGCCGCCGCACCGCGAGCAGCAGGCCGGTGAGATCGCGCTTCTCGTGCAGCCGCAGCCACCGGCTCCGCAAGAGGAGCGGCATCACCATGTGGTTGGAGATCATGATGGAGAGCGCGATGCAGGCGACGATCACCATGGACGTTGCCGAGGAGAAGCCGCCGATGAATGCGCCGAGCGCCAGCCAGTGCTGGCCGGCCACCATTGGCACGGTGAGGACGTAAAGGTCGGGATTGGAGCCAGTTTCGAGCAGGCCCAGCCCGGCAACGGCGATCGGGACCGTGAACAAGCAGATCAGGAACATGTAGAGCGGGAACAGCCACGTTGCGGTTCTGAGGTGCCGCTCATCCGTGACCTCGACCACCGTCACCTGAAACTGGCGCGGCAGGCAGATCACCGCCGCGGCGGCAAGGAACAGCATTGCCGTCCACCGGCCTGGATCGCTCCAGGTGAAGGGTGGCGTGTCGCGAAGCGCCGGGTCGAGCCAGAGCGGGCCGGCATAGTCGGCGCCCGACGTCTTCAAGCCGAGCACCACGAAGAGCCCGACCGCTGTCAGCGCGGCCAGCTTGACGAGCGATTCGAAGGCGATCGCCGCGACCACCCCGGGGTGGTGCTCGTCTGCGCCGATATTGCGCGTGCCGAATATGATGACGAACGCGGCCATCGAGGCGGCCACCCAGAAGGCGGTGTCGCCAAACAGTCCGGCCGCCTCGGCCGACAGCACCGGGTGACCGATCGTCAGCCGATCGAGGCTGGTGGCGACGGCCTTCAGCTGCAGCGCGATATAGGGCGTGGCGCTGGCCACCGCGATCAGGGTGACGATGACGGCAACAGGCGTGCTCTTGCCGTAGCGTGAGGACATGAAATCGGCAATGGAGGTGATGCGGTGTGTCTTTGATATCCGCACCAGTTTGCGAAGGATGAAAAAGGAGCCGACGAAGACGAGAGTGGGGCCGAGGTAGATGGTGGCGAACTCGGCACCACTGCGCGCCGCCGAGCCGACTGCACCGAAGAAGGTCCAGGAAGTGCAGTAGACCGTCAGGGACAAGGTGTAGACCAGCGGCGAATTGATCAGCCCCGCCCGCCCCCGGGCCGCCATGCGATCGGTCACGAAAGCGAGCACGAAGAGAAGCGACAGGTACGCAGCCGCCACCGTGACGACGAAGCCGGAGGTCAGCATCCGGTCAGTCCATTCGTTCGATGGACGGCGCTGGAGCCGGGACCGTTTTGTCCTCCTTGGCAGAGAGTCGGACCGACAGCCGCCACGCCGCGACAATGAGAATCGCCCAGCAGGCGAACAAATAGATATGGAACAGCGGCAGTCCGCTCGCCAGCGACCAGTTCTGCACCACCAGGATGATCGGCGGCGTCAGCAAAAACGCCCCGATCCAGGGCACGACGAAGGCGATCTCGGCAAGCTGGCGCGGATTCTTCATGGCTCGGCGCCGTCCCCCGGCTCGGCGTCGGCAAGCGCAGCCGGCACTACGCCGGCCAGAGCGCAGGTCTGCATCACCACGTCGCGGTTGGAGAAGGGCTTGGTAATGTAGGCATCGGCGCCGAGCGCGATTGCCGTCTGACGGTCGTTCTCACGGCCGCGCGCCGTCAACACGAGGATGCGCACGGCCGCCAGCTCCGGATCCATCTTGACCGCCTTCAACACCTCGAGACCGCCCCCTTTGGGCAGCATTACGTCGAGAATTACGACCGCCGGCTTGTGGCTGCGGACGGCTTCGAGCGCTGCCGTCCCGTCCCCGGCGACCTCGGCGGCCAGCCCGGCCCGTTCCAGCAGGAAGGTCAGCGACTCGGCGATATAGGGCTCATCCTCGGCGATCAGCACCAGCGGACGCATGCCATGCTCCTCCCCGGCCGGCTCTTTGCGGCCGGTTGGGCGAATTCTAGCCGCTTTGACCGTCATGGCCAACGGACCCCTCAATGCGAGGCGAGAATCGGCGGATGGACGCGCTGCGGGCAGGCCTCGCGCGGGCAGAGGTGGCAATTTATGCCGGTTTCCGTTACCGGCCCCCCGGACGTGCCGTCGCCATAGACGAGGCGGTCCGCGTAGGGCGCTTCGCAGGCGATCAGCAGGCTGTACGTCTCGGCAGGCGTGCCGAATCCCGTGACCGGCTTGGCGATACTGCGAGCGACGAACAGGAACTCCCGCCGGTCAGGCAACCGCACCCGCTGCGTGACGATCGCGCCGGGCGTCTGGAACGCGCGGTAGACCACCCAGAGCGGGCATGCTCCGCCCTGACGCGGCAGTCGGAGCGTAGGCAGGCTGAAGCGCTTCGAAACATTGCCCGCTGGGTCGACGCGCAGGAAAGCGAATGGAACGCCCTCGGCGTCCGGCCGCTTGAGCGTGACGAGACGGTGACACACCTGCTCGAAGCTCGCGCCGAACTGTGTGACGAGCCGGTCCAGATCGTGGCGCGATCGTTCGGCCGCGGCTCGAAACGTGTCGTACGGCAGGATGAGCGCGCCAGCCCCGTAGCTGTAAAGCGCCTCGGCGGCGCGTTCGCGCGCCGCATCGCTGGTAAGGCGTCGGTCTCGAACCAGTGCAGCGACGGACTCGAAGTCCTCCAGACGGAGGATGAGCCGGGCGAGCTGGAAGCGCGTCGTAGACGGCGCCGCGCCGGCCGGGACGACGAAGCGACGACTCTCGGGTTCGAATGCGAAACCGCGCCGCCCGGTCGGCCCGACGCCATCCTCAGCCGACACGACGCGAATGCCGTGCGTATCGGCGAGAATGGCGGCGAGCGCCGCTTCGTGCCGGACACCTTCACGTGTGAGGCGAGCGCGGATCGCCTCGGCCGATTCCTCCAGCTCCGCAAAGTAATTGCCGCGGTCGATGATGAAATCGTCGACCTCTTGCGCGGGCGTTGCTGGCCGCGCCTCTGCGCCGAAGTCGCTCAGATGATCGAACAGCGCCTTGGCGGCGGCGCCGAGCCGGCCGCTCTCCTCGGCGAGCAACGTCGTGAAGCGCCGGCGCCGTGTCTCGTCGAGGTCGACGTGCTCCGACAGGATCTCGGCGAAAGATCGTATCGACGTCATTCGGGTCAGGAGCTCGTGGCTCGTTTGCAGGAGCCCGGCATCGTGCGACAGCCGATCCGACAGCGTCTCCGCAAGCGTGCTTGCGCTTTGATACGAGCGGTGCAGGCGCAGGAGTGCGCGTCCCCAGCTTGGCAGCCGCCCGACGACTTCCTGCGCGCTCGCCGGCTGCAGCCCCAGATCCCGCAGCAGCGGATCGGCCGTGACCTCGGTGAGGTCGTGAACCAGGCGGGCGTCCTCCACGCCGCTGAGCACGCCGACGTCGACGCCGAGCGCCGCGGCGAGCCGGCGCAGGAGCGCTCCTGCCACGTCGCGTCGTCCGTGCTCTATCAGATTGAGATAGCTCGCCGAAATGCCCGCGTCCGAGGCAACTGCAGCCTGCGTCAATCCAAGCTGTCGCCGTCTTTCGCGCAATCGAAAACCGGTCGGAGAGCGCGCCACCTTCGGCCCCTTTCTGCGAACCGGCTTTTCAGACTTTACAGGCGGGCTTTCGCAATATGCGTAATATTTACAGAGTTTACGTTATAGATCAAGGGATTCTGGAAATCCTTACCAGACACATTTACAGTACGGAGGTCCGCTCCGCGGACTTACGGCAAATAACAAGAGCGGCGAGCCGGGCCACGACACTCATCACGGGAGGGACTGATGCGAATTACCGACAAGACCGTAACCCGGCGCGGACTGCTCAAGGCGGGCGCGGCTACGGGAATCGTGCTCGCCGCGCCGCTGCATTTCGTGCGCGGCGCCTGGGCGCAGAACTACAAGGCGATCGGCAATTTCCCGGCGCGCACCGAGGGCTCGTCGGTCACCTATGCATTCGTCGTTCCGCTGACCGGCGCCTATGCCGACGAGGGTGCCGACGAATTGCGCGCCTACAAGCTCGCCGTGAAACACATCAATGAGGGCGGCGGCATGCTGGAGACGCTGAAGCCGCTCAACCTGAAGGGCAACGGCGTGCTCGGCAAGAAGGTGGAATTCGTCAGCGGCGATGCGCAGACGAACCCCGACGCCGCCCGCCAGGTCGCGCAGCGTGCCATCGAGCGCGACGGCGCCATCATGTTCTCCGGCGGCTCGTCGTCGGCGGTGGCCGTGGCGCAGCAATATCTCGCCCAGGAAAAGGGCGTGATCTTCATGTGCGGGCTCACCCATTCCAACGACACCACCGGCAAGGACCGCCGCCGCTACGGTTTCCGCCACTTCTTCAACGCCTACATGTCGGGTATCGCGCTCGGCCCGATCCTGGCGGAGCGCTATGGCAAGGAGCGCCGTGCCTACCATCTGACGGCCGACTACACCTGGGGCCACACCCAGTACAGCTCGATGAAGGAAGCCACCGAGGAGCAGGGCTGGTCGACGGTCAACAACATTATGACCCCGCTCGGATCGCCCGACTTTTCGCAGTTCCTCACCGCCGCGATCAATTCCGACGCCGATGTCCTGGTGCTCAACCATTACGGCAAGGACATGATCAACTCGCTGACCCAGGCCGTGCAGTTCGGCATGCGCGACATGCAGAAGAACGGCAAGCAGATCGAGGTCGTGGTTCCGCTCTATTCGGAGCTGATGGCGAGAGGCGCCGGCGACAACATCGAAGGCGTGCTGGGAACGGCGCAGTTCAACGAGAAGCTGGAAGACGCGGGCTCGCAGGCCTTCATCAAGCCCTTCGAGGAAGAATACGGCTTCCCGCCCTCGCAGGCCGCGCACACGGTCTACGTCCAGACTCTGCTCTATTCCAATGCGGTGGAGAAGGCCGGCACCTTCTATCCGCCGGAGGTCATCAAGGCGATGGAAGACCTGGAGATAGAAGGCATCGGACCGGGCAAGGCGCTCTATCGTGCCGCAGACCACCAGTGCTTCCACGACATCCTGGTCGTGGAAGGCAAGGCGCCGTCGGCTCGGAATAACGAGTACGAC
>JBOHKJ010000209.1:0-1680 GCA_050728975.1 Kiloniellales bacterium
ATGCAGCCGTTCTTGGTGGCGCCGAGCGCGAGCACCTCGACCCCGGCCTTCCAGCTCGCCTCGGCCGGGCTGCAGCCGAGTGCCGCCACCGCGTTGGCGAAGCGCGCGCCATCCATCTGCAGCGCCAGCCCGCGGGCCCTGGCGACCTCGGCGATGGCGGCGATCTCCTCCAGGGCGTAGAGCGTGCCGGCCTCGCTCGCCTGGGTGATCGAGATCGCGGCCGGCTGCGGATTGTGGACGTCGGGTGCCGCGGGAATGGCCTCGGCCAGCGTCGCCGCCTCGAGCTTGCCGTGGTCGCCCGGCAGCGGCACCAGGCGCGCGCCGCCGCAGTAGAACTCGGCGGCACCGGCCTCGTTCTCGTAGATGTGCGCCTCGCGGTGGCAGTAGATCGCGCCATAGGGCGGCACCAGCGCCGAGAGGCCCAGCGCGTTGGCCGCGGTTCCGGTCGCCACCGGCAGCACCGCAACCTCGCGCTCGAAAACCTCCGCGAGCCGTATCTCGAGCCGAGGGGTGAGCGCGTCCTCGCCATAGGGCATGGCCGCGCCCTTGTTGGCGGCGGCCAGTGCCTCCAGTATCTCGGGCGCCATTCCGGTGACGTTGTCCGATGCGAAATTCACTGAGCCTTCCCCTGTCGAAGCGCCGCGCCCTACGGCGCCAGCGTGAAGCTGCCGAGCCGGCCGCCGCTCTCGAGATCGTAAAGCAGCACCCGCTGGCAGCCGCGCTCGCGCGCGCCGTCGAGCCGCAGGACGAGCCGCCCCCCGGCCGTCGTGCTTTCGGCGAGCGTGCAGCCGGGCGGGACCGCCACCGCGATGTCGCCGAGGCTGTCGCCGGCGGGTCCGGCGCCGGCGCCGAAGCGCGTCGCCAGCCCGTAGGCCAGCAGCACCAGCCCGGCCAGGATCAGCACCGCCAGCCCGATCACCAGTCCCTTCAGCGCCGGCATCGCCTCTCCATTCAGATTTGGGCCCTCCCATGAGCGCCGGCACCGCCTCGTCCCGTCACTGCCTCACCGTCGCCGCCGCGGAGGCCGGCCTGCGCATCGACCGCCTGCTGGCGGCCCATCTCCCGGCGCTGTCGCGCAGCCGCCTCAAGGCCTTGATCGAGGGCGGGGGCCTGAGCCTCGCCGGCGCGAAAGTAGAAGAGCCCTCGCGGCGGGTCAAACCGGGCGAGCGCTACGAGCTCGCGGTGCCGGTCGCGGCCCCGGCGCGGCCGGTCGGCCAGGCGATCCCGCTCGCGATCCTCTACGAGGACGAGCATCTCATCGTGGTCGACAAGCCAGCCGGGCTGGTGGTCCATCCCGCGCCCGGCAATCCCGACCGCACGCTGGTCAACGCGCTGATCGCCCACTGCGGCGAGAGCCTGCAGGGCATCGGCGGCGAGAAGCGGCCGGGCATCGTCCACCGCCTCGACAAGGACACCAGCGGCCTCCTGGTCGCCGCCAAGACCGAGGCCGCCCACCGCGCTTTGAGCGCCGCCTTCGCCGTCCGCGAGATCGAGCGCGCCTACCGCGCCCTGGTGTGGGGCCTGCCTGCACCCGCTTCGGGCCGGCTCGAGGGCGCCATCGGCCGCAGCCCGCGCAATCGCAAGAAAATGGCGGTGGTGGCGCGCGGCGGCAAGGCGGCGGTCACCCGTTACCGCCTCGTGCGGGCCTTCGGCGGCGGGCTCGCCAGCCTGCTCGAGTGC
>JBOHKJ010000210.1:0-1805 GCA_050728975.1 Kiloniellales bacterium
AACAGCACGCGGTCGCCCGCCTTGACGTCGAGGGCGACGATCTCGCCCCGCTCGTTGCGGGCGCCGGGCCCGACGGCCACGACCTCACCCTCCTGCGGCTTTTCCTTGGCCGTGTCGGGGATGATGATGCCGCCGGCGGTACGCTCCTCCTGCTCCAGTGGCTGGACCGCGATGCGGTCGTGAAGTGGCCTGAACTTCATGGCGCTTTCTTGACTCCCTGGCGTTTGTCGTAAGACCGGCGGGCGGCACCTCTCGGGAGCCGCCAAGAGGCAGTTGCTAGCACTCTCAGCCGGCGAGTGCCAAGAGGTATAAAGCGCCGGGCTGCGCCCGTCAACCTGCCTGAGCCACGACGGCTAAGTCGTTTGTTGGTTGGGAAAATCCCTTCTAAAGCGCGCGAGCTCCTTGGGCTGGAGTGCGATCTGCAGATGGGCCCGTGTTCCCTCGTCGCGCCGGGCCAGAACCCGGCCGTGGCCATAGAGCCAAGCTAACGCCGCACCGTCGTTCAAGGGTACGGACAGCGCCACTGTCGGCTCTCCCGCCTCCAGGCGGCGGTCGATCGCTCCGCGCAGCTCCGCCATGCTCTCGCCGGTCATGGCCGAGCCGGCCACGCAATCGGCTTGGCGTTCCGCCTGAACCTTCAAAGCCGCCGCGCACCCTTCCGGGAGCAGGTCGATTTTGTTCCAGACCTCGATCAGACGATCGGCGCGTTGTTCTTCCAGTCCGAGACTGTCCAGCACCGTTTCGACATCGGCTTTCTGGGTCGCGCAGTCTGGGTGCGCCATGTCCCGCACGTGAAGGATTATATCGGCCTCCATCACTTCCTCGAGCGTCGCCCGGAAGGCAGCGATGAGATCCGTCGGCAGATCGGAGATGAAGCCGACAGTATCCGACAGGATCGCAGTCCGGCCCGAAGGGAGCGTCATCCGCCTCATAGTGGGGTCGAGCGTGGCGAACAGCAGATCCTTGGCGAAGACTGTCGAGCGAGTGAGACGATTGAACAACGTCGACTTGCCGGCATTGGTGTAGCCGACCAGCGCCACTACCGGATAGGGCACCCGCTTGCGCGCTTTGCGGTGCAGCTCGCGAGTCCGCCTCACCTGCTCCAGCTCTTCCTTGAGTCGTGCGATGCGTTCGGAGATTAGGCGACGGTCGATCTCAAGCTGGCTTTCGCCCGGACCGCCGAGAAAGCCGAAGCCGCCGCGCTGACGTTCCAGGTGGGTCCAGGACCGTACCAAGCGTGTCCGCTGATAGCTGAGCGCGGCCAGCTCGACCTGGAGCTGGCCTTCCTTCGTGCGCGCGCGGGCGCCGAAGATCTCGAGGATCAGGCCGGTCCGATCGATCACTTTGGTTTCCCAGGCCCGCTCGAGATTGCGCTGTTGCACGGGGGAGAGCGCGCCGTCGACGATGACGACGCCGATCTCCTCGGCAGCAATCAGGCCCTTGAGACGATCGACAGCGCCGCTGCCGAAATAGCTCGACGGCTTGAAAGCGCGCAGCGGCACGATCTCGCCACCCACCACCTCGAGATCAATGGCCCGTGCGAGTCCCAGCGCTTCTTTCAGACGCGCCTCTGCGCTGCGTCCGGCGGCGGCGGAGCGACCACGATCAGGATGCACTACCAGCGCTCTGGCAGCCCCGGCCGCACTGTCGGAGAGACTGGGTTCGCTCTGATCGTGCGCCAAGAGGCCACGGTCGCCATGATCGCGACCGGGCCGCTCTCGGCCACCCGCTTTGCGCTTAGACGTCTTCGCCCCCCTCCTCGCCTTCCTTCGCGCCGGCGAAGAGCTGAATCGGCGCACCAGGCA
>JBOHKJ010000211.1:0-3238 GCA_050728975.1 Kiloniellales bacterium
CCTGTCGGCCGAGGCCGAGGCCTGGGTCATCGGCTGAACCCGGTGGCCGGAGCCCTGCAACTCAGATGAAGTAGTACTTGCGGTAGCTCGGGTCGTGATAGAGGCCCGAGTCGGCGTAGTCGTAGCGCGCATGGCGCTTGGCATCGACCTGGGAAAGCGCAACGCCCACCAGATTGGCCCCCGCCGAAAGCGCCAGCTTGAGGCCGTTGCGCGCCACCTCGCGCGGCGTCTTCTCCCAGCGGATCAGGAACAACGTGGCGTCGGCCTGGCGTAGCAGAACGCAGGCGTCGGAAACCGCCAGCAGAGGCGGCGTGTCCAGCAGCACCAGCGGATAGGTCTCCGAGAGCGCCTTCAGCAGCAGGCGCATTCGCTCGCCGCCCAGCAGCTCGACGCGCGGGCCCGGGCGGCTGCCGCCCCCGATAAAATGAACGCCGCTCCGGCGGTCGACCGAGATAATGTCTTCGAGTCCTGCCAACCCGGCGAGATAATCGGTAAGACCCGGCCCCTGTCCGCGTCCGAACAGCATGCCGATCCGCGACTGGCGCAGGTCGCAGTCGACGACGATCGCGCGCTTGCCGCTCTGCGCGCTCTGCACCGCCATGGAGACGACGGTCGAGGTCTTGCCCTCGTTGGGATTCGAAGAGGCGACCACGACCGAGCGCGGCGCACGCTCGTTGGACGAGAGTGTGATCGCGGTGCGCAGGGTACGAATCGCCTCCGCATAGGGCGAGCCGCGCTGGGCGAGCAGCGAAAGATGCGGCAGGTGCTCATAGCCATCCTCGGCGAGCGGGACCAGACCGAGGCCGGGTAGCCCGGTGTCGGCTTCGACTTCGCCCAGACTGCGATAGCCGCGATCCATCGATTCGACGATGCGCGCCACCAAGATCGCCAGCAGCAGCGAGACCAGGAGCCCGCCGGCGACGAGCCAAAGACGCGGCGGCCAGGCCGGCGTTTCCGGCGGACGGGCGCGGCTGATCACCTCGGCCGCCGGTGCGTCGGGCCGCGCGCCGAAGGCCGGTGCCGCGGCCTGCAAAAGCTGCGCGTGACGGGCCCGTGCGCGCGATACCGCCTCGTCTGCCGCATTCAGGGCCAAGCGCCGCGTCTCGGCCCCCTGCAGTTCGTCCGCTAGGCGCGATGCCTCCTTCTCGAGGCTGACGACACGCGAGGACGCGGCAATGCGCCGATCGTCCAGCACCGCGCTCTGCTTCTCGACCTCGCCGCGAATGCGATCCTGCAGGTCGGTGAGTTCGCCGCGGGCCAGCGTCAGCGCCCCGCCATTGGGGGCGCCCTCGGCCAGCTGCGCGATCTTGCGCGACAGCGCCATCTCCTCGATTCGCAGGCTCTGCAGTAGAGGCGATTCGAGGGCGACCGCGGCCTGCTCCAGACCGCCCGGCGTCTTCAAGAGGGTGATTGCCTGCTCGGCGCGGGTCTCGCTCTCGGCGAGCGCCGCTCTCGCGGCGGCAAGTTCGCCGCGGACCTGGGCCAACGCCAGACTTGCGGTGGTGACCGCAGTGGCGGGATTGCCGCCTTCTGCTGCGCGTAGCGCGGCGCGCTGTGCCTCGGCGGTTTCCAGCGCCTGCTCGGCCGCCGCCAGCTCCGGGTCGGCGCGATTGGCCGCCGTGCCGTCTGCCTGTTCGAGATAGAGCGCCATTGTAGTGTTGAGCGCGGTCGCGGCGAGCGCCGGATCGCCGGCCCGGTAGCTCAGCCGCAGCAGACGGCTATCCGGTGCGCTTTCGACCGAGAGCCGCGCCAGATGGGCGTCGACGAGCCGCGCCTTGGCGGTGTCGGGGTCGAGCGAGAGCGCCGTGGTCTGGATCGGCGGCCGGGCATCGATCGCGCCAATCGCCGAGAGGAAGCCGACCAGCCAATGACTCGCCCGATCGAGAAAACCGGGGCGCTCCGGCGCCAGCAGGGCGGCAAAGTCGTCGTACTGCGCCAGCTCCAGCCGCTCGACCACGCGGCCCGCCAGGGCGCGCCCCTGCAGCAGCGCCGCCAGTGTCTGGCTCTCGCCGCTGGCCGCGCTGCCGGCCACCAGCAATTCGGCCTCGGCGCTGTAACGCTGCGGCAGCTGCCAGGCAATAACGGCAGCGATCAAAACCCCCGCCAGGGCGCTCCCGATAATGAGAAATCTGTGGCGGGACAAGAACTTGGCGGACCGGCGCAGATTTCCGCTGCGAACGTCCGTTCGCGCCATCATGTGGGGTGACGGCCCCCGCGTCTCCTCGGCGTAGGGCTGGCGCACCTGCAGGTTCAGGTTCCGCGAGCGCGTCGCGCCGCCGGCCAGCGTCAATTCTCCCTGGAACTCTCGTTCGGACTCTCTTTGGGAGCCGACCCGGGGCCCACCGTTGCCGCCTCCGGCCGGCCGCGAGCCGGTCTCGTGTGCCGAAGCATGCGATGCCGCGTGTGACGGGCCCCTCGGGCCAGCTAGCCCGATAGCCCGCAATCTCTCCGAATGCGGTCGAACCGCCATGTAGGTCTCCCCCAAAACCGGGCCCCACCCTCCCCGGCCGATCAGGATGATGGCGGATTGTAGCGCTCGCAAGGCAGCGGCGAAACCGCTCCTGCCGGGCCGGCTCGGGGTAACTATGGTTAACCCGATCTAAACTACGCCCGCCCTAAATTTCGCTCAGGGCCCTCGCTCAGGCCCGGGCCCGCGCCCGGGACCCGAGGCGAGGCCGGAGGACGGCGCGATGGGCGGCAGAACGGAGCGGTCGGAACGGCAGGGAGCCTGCGTCGAGGCCCACGTCCTCGACTACGTCCAGCGCCTGCGCAAGCACCGGGCGCGGCGCCGGGCGATCCACGTCCATCTCTCGCGCCTCAAGGACTACAACCGCCAGCCGCATCATCTGCGGATCGTCGCCAGCACGCTCGAGCCGCTCGCCCGCGCCCACGAGGGCGCGCTGTTCCGGCTCGCCAACGGCGACATGCTGGTGGTCTGCAACGGCGCCACGCTCGCTCAGATGGGCGATCCGATTCTGCGCCTGCGCTACCTCTTCGGCGCCGACCCGCTGCTGACCGGCCACGAGGAGGACGACGGCTTCTGCAGCTGGTACGACCTGGAGGAGGACTACGCCTGCCTGCTGGCGCTCGCCGAAGAGCTGGCGACCGCCGCCGGCAGCCAGAGCATGGCGAAGAGCGCGGGCGAGCCGCGGCCGCCGAGCCTGCCGCTCGACCCGCGGCGCCTGGCCGCCGTCGAGGCGGCGATCGCGCAGGCCGATCTCTCCTCGATGATGCGCCG
>JBOHKJ010000212.1:0-13215 GCA_050728975.1 Kiloniellales bacterium
GAGCAGCAGCGCGGCGACCTTGGGCGCCGCCTGACGAGCGGTCGGATCGGCGCGCTTCACCGCCTCGGCGCGCGGCAGCGGCCGGCTGCCGATTTCGGTCAGGAGCCCGCCGCCGCCCATCCGCATCACCTCGCGGCGCGTGACCGGCAGGTCGGCCAGCAGGCGCGCCAGCACCCAGTCGAAGCCATTCTCATTGGGCGAGCGCGCACAGCCCGGCAGGCCGATCGCCGGCGTTGTGCCGATATGCCCGAGCAGCAGCAAATTGCCGGGATCGACCGGCATGCCGAAGTGGTCGATGGCGCCACCGGCGGCGACGATCCCGGCCGGCACCACGTCGCGGCGGTCGACCACCGCCGAGGCACCGGAGACCAGCAGCAGGTCGCAGCCCTCGGCAGCAAGCTCCTTCAGCGCGCCGGAGACGGCCTCGGCCCGGTGCGCGACGCGACGCTCCTCGGCCGGCGGCGAGCCCAGGCGGGCCAGGCGCGCATCGAGCGCCGAACTGGTTTTCTCCAGCAGGCTTTCCTTCATGCCGGGGAGGCGGGTCTGCACCAGTCCGGTGCGCCGGGCACGGAAGGGAGCGAGGCGCAGCAGCGCCGCCTCCCCGGACGCGACCGCGAGTGCCTTGTCGAGTGCAACTTGCGGCGCCGCGAAGGGGATGATCTTCACCGTCGCCACCATCTGTCCGGCTTCGAGCGGTGCCAGCGCCGGTACGGTGGCGACGGTGATCGACTCGTCGATCTCGTTGAGCGCGTCGAGCCGCGCGCCGTCCGGGACTAACAGTCCCGGCGCAGAAGCCTTGAGGTTGCTGCGTCCGGTGAAGGCCGGCGTCGTCAAGAGGCCGGAGCCGCAGATCGCTTGCGCCAGCTTTGCCGCCGCCTCGTCTTCATGGACGTCGCCGGCTTCCAGCACTGCCGCGATCACTTCGGTGACACCGGCTTCCGCAAGCGCGGCGAGATCGGCGGGCGAGAGGCGGCGCCCCTTCCTGAAGGTCGCTTTGCCGGCCTTCAGCGAATGGGCGAGGATCGCGCCTTCGGCTTCGTCAATCTTGACCGGACCGAAGTGCATCAGGCGGCAGCCCGCCTGGACTTGTCGCCGCCCTGGCGCAGCACTTGCGTCATCTGGGCGAGGATCGAGATCGCGATCTCGGCCGGGCTCTTGGCGCCGATGGCAAGGCCTACCGGCCCGTGGATCCGCGCCATGCTGGCGTCGTCCAAACCTTCGGCCTTGAGGCGCTCGATGCGCTTGGCATGCGTGCGCTTGCTGCCCAGCGCGCCGACGTAGAAGGCGGGCGAGGGGAGCGCTACCAGCAGCGCCGGATCGTCGAGCTTGGGATCGTGGGTCAAGGTCACGATGGCGCTGCGCCGGTCGGGCTTAAGAGTCTTCAGCCCTTCGTCCGGCCATTCGTCCACAAGCGCGATGCCGGGGAAGCGCGATTCGGTCGCCCAGGCGCGGCGTGGGTCGATCACCGTCACCTCGTAGCCGGCGAGTGCGGCGAGCGGCGCCAGGGCTTGCGAGATGTGGACCGCGCCCACCAGGAAGAGCCGCAGTGGCGGATTGAAGACCTGCAGGAACAGGCCTTGATCGGGCTCGGGAAGAAGACCGCTGCGATCCTCGACAAGCGCGGTCTCGGCGGCGGCGAGCTGGCGTGCATCGAGCGCAAGCTCGCCGAACGGCTTCTGGCCGCCCTCGACCAGCGCCTGCTGGCCGTCGGCAAGCCGTGTCACCACGGCCACCGGTCGCTTTGCGGCTCGTGCCGCCTGCAGCTTTTCGAACAGCGGCTTCTTCACTTCAGCGCCTCGACGAAGACCCGCACCGTGCCGCCGCAAGCCAAACCGACCGCCCAGGCGTCTTCGTCGGTGACGCCGAATTCGAGCAGCTTGGGCGGCGCGCCGGCCATGACCTGGCCGGCCTCGTGGACCACTGCGCCCTCGATGCAGCCGCCGGAAACCGAGCCCATCATGCGGCCCTGGTCGTCGACCGCGAGCTGGCTGCCGACCGGGCGCGGCGAGGAGCCCCAGGTTGCGACCACGGTGGCGAGCGCAACCTGGCGGCCTTCTTCCAGCCAGCTGCTGGCGGTCGCCAGCACGTCGTCATTGGGAAGCGCGTCGGTCATGCAGCAACTTCCTGCCAGCGGGTGGCGGCCTCGGCGCGCCGCGCGCTCGGGTGGCTCAAGACCTCGGCGAGGTGGCGCAGGCTTTCCAGATTGTGAATCGAGCGCAGGTCGTCGACATGACGGATCAGCGCCCGGGCGCCTTGGGATTTGGGCTCGTAGCCCTCGTAGCGCAAGAGCGGGTTGAGCCAGATGAGGCGTCGGCAGGACTTGTGGAGCCGCTCGACCTCGCGCTCCAGGAAAGAGCCGGCGTTGTCGCGGTCGAGTCCGTCGGTGATCAGCAGCACCACCGCGCCCTGGCCCAGCACTCGGCGCGACCAGTGCCGGTTGAAGTCGGCAAGGCAGGCGCCGATCCGCGTCCCGCCCGACCAGTCGAGCACCACTTGCGAAACGCTCTGGAGGGCGATGTCGACGTCCTTCTGGCGCAGATAGCGGGTGACGTTGGTGAGGCGCGTTCCGAACACGAAGGAATGCACCCGGTCACGGTCGTTGGTGATGGCGTGGAGGAAGTGCAGGAACATGCGCGAATAGCGGCTCATCGAGCCGGAAATGTCGCACAGCACGACGAGCGGCGGATGGCGCCGCTGCGGCGCCCTGCGTTTCAGCGGAATGCTGTCGCTGCCCGAGCGCAGCGCGGCGCGGAACATGGCGCGCAGGTCGGCCCTGGCGCCACGATCGTCGGGTCGGAAACGCCGGGTCGGAAGCGCCATGATCGGCAGCCGCAGGCCCTTCACCAGTTGCTTGGCTTCCGCCAGCTCGGCCGCCGACATCTGCTCGAAGTCGCGACCCTGCAAGAGCTCGCGGTCGGACCAGGTGAGCGCGGCGTCGACCTCGATCTCCTCCTTGCCCTCGTCTTCGCTCTCGCCGCCGCCTTCGGTTCCGAGCGCCTCGGCGAGACGGCGGCTCATGGCCTCGCGCTCGTCCTCCTGGGGCCGCGTCGTCGGCTGCACGCTCGGCAGCAGCAGATCCATGATGCGGTCGAGGATCCGGGGGTTGCGCCAGAAGAGATGGAAAGCCTGGTCGAAAAGCTCGCGCTGATCGCGGCGGTTGACGAAGACCGAATGCAGCGCCCAGTAGAAGTCCTGACGGCTTGCGAAGCCGACTGCTTCGACCGCGCGCAGCGCTTCCAGCACCTTGCCCGGTCCGACCGGCAGCCCTGCGGCGCGCAGCGTGCGGGCGAACTGCATCACGTTGGCGGCGAGCCGGCCGCCCGCTCTCCCGCCTGCGCCGTTCTTCTTGCTGTCGCCGGCCATGACGCTCAGACGGCGGGCGCGGCCGCCAGCTCGCGCTTCACGGTTTCGAGCAGGCGCGCGGCCTCGCTGCCTTGGATCTTGGCGATGTCGTCCTGGTACTTGAGGAGGACGCCGAGGGTGTTGTCGATGGCGCGCGGGTCGACCTCGAGGCAATCGAGCTGGGTCAAGGCCTCGGCCCAGTCGAGCGTCTCGGCCACGCCGGGCAGCTTGAAGAGATCTTCCTTGCGCAGCGCCTGAACGAAGGCCACCACCTGGCGCGACAAGCGCAGGTCGACGCCCGGCGCCTTGACGCGCAGGATCTCCATCTCGCGTTCGGCCGTCGGATAGTCTAGCCAGTGATAGAAGCAGCGCCGCTTCAGCGCGTCGTGGATCTCGCGCGTGCGGTTCGAGGTGACGACCACGATCGGCGGCTTCTGCGCCTTGATCGTGCCGAGCTCCGGAATGGTGATCTGATAGTCCGACAGCACCTCCAGAAGGAAGGCCTCGAAAGGCTCGTCGGTGCGGTCGAGCTCGTCGATCAACAGCACCGGCGGGCCGCCCGACACCGTGGGAGTAAGCGCCTGGAGCAGCGGCCGCTCGATCAAGAACTTTGGATCGAAGATGTCGGCGGTGAGCGCATCGCGGTCCCGGTCGCCGCTCGCCTCGGCGACTCGGATTTCGATCATCTGGCGGGCGTAGTTCCACTCGTAGACTGCCGAGGAGACGTCGAGCCCCTCGTAGCACTGCAGCCGCACCAGCCGCCGCCCGAGCGCTTCCGCCAGCGCCTTGGCGATCTCGGTCTTACCGACTCCGGCTTCGCCCTCCAGGAAGAGCGGCCGATTGAGCTTGAGCGCCAGGAACAGCACCGTCGCCAGGCTGCGATCGGCAACGTAGCGTCCCGCGCCGAGCAATGCGAGCGCCGCGTCGACATCGCGCGGCAGACCGGGCGGGCTGGTCTTGGCCATCGTCTCCCTTTCGTGGCGATCCAACGGGGGCATTGCCGGGAGACTAAAGGGCGCAGTGGTGGCTAGGCAATCCGGGCGCCCGGCTTTGCCGGGGCGGCAGTGGCACGGATCGGCGGCAGGCGACGCGCGACTGGCGAGGACTGGATGATCGAGGTGTTGGTCATGGCGTAGGGGATGATCTGGTCGATGAGGCGTTCCAACGCTTCGACCGAGGCGACGTGCGCGCGGGCGATGAAGCAGTCCTCGCCGGTGATGCGATCGCATTCCACGACCTCCGGCAGGCCGCGCAGGATCTCCGCGACCCGGGCAAGCTCGCCCGGCATGGGCCGTATCCGCAGCCAGGCGGCCAGCGGCAGCCCGAGGGCTTCGGGGTTGATCTTCACGCCGTACCCTTCGATCACGCCGGCCTCTTCCAGCCGCTTCACCCGCTCGGATACGCTGGGCGCGGAAAGCGAAACGCGGCGCGCCAGCTCGGCGACGCTCAGTCTGGCATCCGCGGCGAGCGCGGCCAGAATCCCGGCGTCGGTCGGGTCCAAATCTCCATTCTCGTATCGAAGGCGTTTCATGGCCAGGGCCTACGTTTAGGACAGCATAGGCGAATTATAGCCTTCTCGTGCCCATAGTAAACAGTCGTAGCCCTGGCAAAATGCAGCCATGGGTGAGGCGCGCGCAGCGGCGTCGAATCAGCTTTTCACGAAGGCGGCCGAATCGCTGCCGCCGCATCTCTGGTTCGGGGTCAGCGCGGTCTTCCACTATCTCGGCCCGTCCTTCGCGGTACTGCTCTTTCCCGCCATCGGGGTGCTGGGGGTGGCCTGGCTGCGGATCGCTTCCGCTGCCGCCTTCTTTGCGCTCTGGACCAAGCCATGGCGACGGTTCCGTCAGGCCGACCTGAGAACGCGGCTGCTCCTGATCGCGCTCGGGGGCTGTCTCGCGGTGATGAACACGGCCTTCTACCTGGCGCTCGAGCGGTTGCCGATGAGCCTGGTGGCGGCGATGGAATTCGTCGGGACGATTGCCGTCGCGCTCTACGGCTTGCGAAGCGGGCGCAATATCGCAGCCCTCGCCTTGGCGGTCCTCGGCGTCTTCATTCTGATCGACGTGCAGTGGTCGCGGGATCCGCTCGGCCTGTTCTGGTCCGCCCTGAACGGCGCACTCTTCGTCGGCTACATCGTCCTCGGCCACAGGCTCGCCGAGCGCGGCGCGAGCGGCGGGGTCGAGAATCTCGGCGCGGCCATGGCTATCGCCTTTATCTTCATCGCGCCGATCGGGCTGGTCGAGGCCTTCAAGGCCTTTGAGGCACTGGAACTGTTGCTCGCCGGGATCGGCGTCGGCCTCTGCTCGTCGGTCGTTCCCTATATCAGCGACCAGCTCGCCATGTCGCGATTGCCGCGGGCGAGCTTTGCGCTCCTGCTCGCGCTCTTGCCGGCAACCGCGACGATCGTCGGCGCCGTCGTCCTGGCGCAGGTGCCCAGCCTGCGCGATTTCGTGGGGATACTCCTGGTGATGGCCGGGGTGGCGATTCACCGGCCGCCCGGGGCGACAGCGCGACCGGTGGACGCGATAGCTCCAAACGAAGCCCGGTAGCGCGCGCCGTTGTCAGGGCTTCCTGGTCCAGGCGCCCTGCTGATCCTGGAACATCGTGCCGGACGGCGCCTGGTCGAAGATCTGCTTGGCATAGACCATGCCGACCTGGTCGACGGGGATCTTCTCTGCCGTTGCGCGCTCGGCGTAGATCTCGCGCCGCTTGGCATTGATCTCCGCGACCATGGCTGCAGCGCTGGGGTCGCGGGCCACCGCCATACCGTCGTAGCGCTCGCCAATGGCGCCTTTGGCGCGCAACTGGTCGAGCGTCTGGCCCCCGGCGCCGCCCGGCAATGCCGCCAACAGTGTCACGGCGGCGAGCGCAGCCGAGACCGCTGCCAAAAATCTCCTGCGCGGAAGGGCAGTCTTGCCAGAGCGCATATCAGAAAATCCCCGGGTTGGCCTGGATGTCGTCCTTGGCCTGGTTCTCCAGGCGGACGCGCACGTCGGCGTCGAGTTTGATGTTGAGGTTGATGGTGATGGGCTCCTTGGGCGCCTCGACCTTGACCGTCGGTTGGCACGCGACAGTGGCCGCCAGCAGGAGGGCAGCAATGAGGGGAGCCGGCAGCTGCCGTCTGGTGGGACCTTTGGTCACGGGGTCGAGGCTCCTGAAAAGGGGGCGATCCGGGCCGGCCCAGACGCCGCGCCTGGAGCCAATCATGGAGGGTTATACGCCTCTCAAGGTCATTTCATCCATAGTTGCCGCACCAGCCCCTGGGAGAGGCGCAGGCTGTCGGCGAGGACTGCCAGCAACTCGCCGGCCCGGGTCTCCAGGTTGATGTTGAAGCGGAAGGGATGGCCCTCCAGGACCGTCGGGTTGTGGCCGAGCAACGAGAGCGCTACCAGCGTGGTGCCGTCGGGGTTTTGATCGAGTGTGGCACTCAACTCCTTGTAGCGGAAATCCTCCAGCGCTCTCAGCGCCATATCGACCGTCTCGCCGCTGCCGGCCAGGTACTGCTTGGCGGCCTCGGAACGGAAATGAAGCACGCCCGGTGCCTGGGCTGCGAGCCGGCCTTTGGCAAGCACCAGCGCACCGTCGCGGTAGGCGAAGGGGAGCACGCCTTCGAGCGTGCCGGTGCCGGAAAGGCCCTCGACGCTCGTCAACTCGAACAGCCTGTCGAGCGGCAAGCGATCTACGACGACGGTCACCGGGCTGTCGCCGGCCAGCGGATCGACGATTGAGGGCCGTAGGTGGAAAGCGCCCCCTATGGCCTCCCAGCTTCCTCTTTCGATGGCGAGCTTGGGCTGTGTATCGGGCAGGACCTGGAAATCGATCGCGAGATCGGTGATAGGCAGGCCGGGGTCGAGGCGCGCGACGGTGAGCGTCTGTCCCGGCAACGAGGACAGCGGATGTAGGGTGTCGAACGCGAGCGCGAGATCGAGATCCGAGAAGGAAACGCCCGCCACCATCGCATCGAGGTTGTCTATCGAGAACCTGGCGCTGCCGAGCCTCTCGGCGCTCGGCCAGGCAATCTTTGCTGTGCCTTCGATCTTGCCGCTTGTTTCTGTGAGGTTGGTAAGCAGCGGCGAGAGGTCGCCCGGCTGCAACCCCCCCTCGGAGAACTCGAGCGGCGACAGCGCGATCTCGGCCTCTCCCTTGCCGGTGGCGAGGCGATGCCGCCCCTTGGCGGAAAGGCGCAGCTGGTCCTTCGCTCCACCGGCGTTGGCGGTGAAGAGAATATCCTCGCCGCGCTGATCGGCCTTGCCCGAGAGCCACAGCGGTGGAAAGCGCGCCGGCTCGGCCTGGTCCTCCAGCCTGGCGAGCGACCAGTCGAGCGCACGTGGCAATTCGCCACCGAGCTTCGCGGTAGCCTTTAGACCGTTGCCGGCGAGCCGATAGCTCGGCAGCGCGATTGCGCCCTTTTCGAGCGCGATCTTCGCAGTTGGCGCTGCACCCGGCTTCCAGGCTCCTTCAAGCACGCCGGCAAGGCCGGAGAGATTGACCAGACCGGCGGGGGTTTGCAGTGACACGCTTTTTGTAATCTGGTCGAAACGAACTGTGCCTTCGACAGATGTCAGGCTACCTTCGTTCGAGCTAGCGGTGACTTGGCCCTCCGGAAGTTGCAGAGAAACCTTGGCCGGAACACGGATGAGATTGCTGGCGCGCGCACGAGAGAAAGAAATGTCAGCCGGCCCCGTCAACTGACCCGTTAGGTTGTGCTCCGTTGTCGATACGGAAATAGGTAACGAGACCACAAGGTCGTTTAGCTCGTGCTCGCCCCTAGCGATCGATGGCAGCTCGAATTCTATTTGCGCTCGAATTTTGTCGAGCGCATCCGCCGAGAAGCTCGCAGGAAATGACGTGGAAAGCTCCGCCTGCGCCGAAACTCCAACCTTGAGCTCGCCACCGAGTGTCACGGGAAGGGATAGCAGCGACCAAAGCGAGCCACTGGGCAAGAGTCGGAACTCAGCGTCCATGTCGACCTGCGGGCGCGCGCTGGACCGCCCATCGATTTCAAGGCGGACGCCGAACGACTGATCCTTGAGGTCGGAGGCGATGCCAACGATGACTTCAAAGTGATCCCGATGGCCTTTAACTCCCAGCGCGCCATAGCCTAACTCGACCCCGGAATAAGCAAGAACCGAGGTTCCGCGTTGGCTTATCAAATTGAGATCAGGTCGGCCATCTTCGAAAAAAGTGAAGCTTGCATCGAATATGAGCCCTTTCTCGGACAGTTTCTCAAACCTGAACGCGACATCGTAACCGCGAACGATGACTGCTAGATCGGGGTCTTGCGCTACGTTGACCTCGAACCCTCCAGAGGCGAGGCCGTCGCCGAGCTGCGCGGTCAGGCTGGCGGAAACCTTGTCGGCCGCCGCGGGATCGTAGCTTGCGCCTGCGATCTCGACCGTGAGCGGCCCCGCCGGCGTTGCAGCCCGCAGAATGCTGCTCTCCAGCGTTACGACAACTGGAAACTCCGGCAATTGCAGCGGGCCGGTCCTGTCGCCGCCGGCGGGGATGTAGTCGGTCAGGCTGCCGAGCAGCGGCCTGTCGCCGGTGAGGTCGGCGTCGAGCTCCAGGCTGCGCAGGTCGACGCGCTCGACGTGACCGCCGAGCAGCGCGCGCCAGCCGTCGTAGGCGATGGTGACGTTCGCAATCCTCAGCTCATCGTTGTCTCCGACCGTGACAGCGGTGAGGCGCGCATGGTCCGGCTCCAGCTCTTCGATATGAAAAGCAATTGGCGGGAGCTGGCGACCGGCCAGGAGATACCCGGCGATCGCGGAGGCGATCTCGATGCGCTTCCAGTACGCAAGTGCGCCGAGCACAACCACAGCGCCAAGGACGACAAGTGCGATCCTGCAGCCGCGATGGCGCTGCTTGCCGGCCGAACGCGCGCTTTCTGGCGGAGACGAGGTCATGATTCCAGTCTAGCCTGGAACAGCCCCGCAGAAAGCCGGGCTCCGCGCGCCGAAGCCCGACCTGCCCCCCGTCGGGTGGCCGCTCGATGCCGATTCAGCCGGCGGCCTGGACCGCGCGCCGAGCCATCACGCCGATCAAGTGCGCGCGATAGTCGGCGGCGGCGTGAATGTCCGAGTTGAGGCCGTCGGCGGACACCGTGGCGCCATTCAATGCCGAGGCGGCGAAGCTCTTGTCGAGCGCGGCTTCCATCTCCTGCACCCGGAAGGCGTTGGGTCCGGCACCGGTCACCGCGACCCGCGTTCCCTTGGGGCCCTGGGCGACGAAGACGCCGACGATGGCGTAACGCGAGGCCGGGTTGGGAAACTTGGCGTAGCCGGCCTTCTTGGGGATCGGGAAGTGGACCGCGGTGACGATCTCTCCCGGCTCCAGCGCGGTCTCGAACAGGCCGGTGAAGTAGATGTCGGCCTCGATCTTGCGCTTGTTGGTCTCGACGGTGGCGCCCAGCCCCAGCACGGCTGCCGGATAGTCCGCTGCCGGATCGGCGTTGGCAATCGAGCCGCCGATGGTACCGCGATTGCGCACCTGGGGATCGCCGATGCCGTCGGCGAGCGCTGCCAATGCCGGAATCTTGGCCTTGACGGTCTTGTCGTTGGCAACTGCCGCATGAGTCGTCATCGCGCCGATTACGATTGCGCCGCTCTTCTCGGAGATGCCTTTGAGCGCGCCGATGGCGCCGAGATCGACCAGGTCCGACGGACTCGCCAGACGCTGTTTCAGGGTCGGGATCAAAGTCATTCCACCGGCCACCAGCTGACCGTCGTCGGCGCCGCTCACCAGTTTCGCCGCCTCGTCGAGCGAGGAGGGGCGGTGATAGTTGAAGTTGTACATCGCTCTTGCCCTCTCTCTCGCTTAGGCCGCTTTACCGCTCGCGACGCGCCAGACGCGTTGCGAGGTTGCCGGCATCGGCAGGTCGATGACGCCAAGCGCGTCGGTGATGGCGTTCATGAGCGCCGCCGGTGCGGCAATGGCCCCGGCCTCGCCGCAGCCCTTTACCCCCAACGGGTTGTGCGGGCAGGGAGTCTCGGTCGTGGCAACCTTGAACGACGGCAGGTTGTCGGCGCGCGGCATGCAGTAGTCCATCAGCGAGCCGGTCACGAGCTGGCCGCTGTCGGGGTCGTAGACGCAGCCCTCGAGCAATGCCTGTCCGACACCCTGGGCGATGCCGCCGTGCACCTGGCCTTCGACGATCATTGGATTGACGACCTTTCCGAAGTCGTCGACCGCCACCCAATTGACGATCTCCGTGGTTCCGGTCTCCGGGTCTATCTCGACCTCGCAGATGTGGGTGCCGGCAGGGTAGGTGAAGTTGAGCGGATCGTAGAAGGCGGTCTCGTCCATACCCGGCTCGAGGTCGGCGGGGTAGTTGTGCGGGACGTAGGCGGTGAAGGCGATCTCGCCCATGGTCTTCTGCTTGTCGGTGCCGGCGACCTTGAAGGCGCCCTTTGAGAACTCGATGTCCTCGACCGAGGCTTCCATCAGATGGGCGGCGATCTTCTTGCCCTTCTCGATCACCTTGTCGCAGGCGCGGATGATCGCCGAGCCGCCGACCGCGAGCGAACGCGAGCCGTAGGTGCCCATGCCCATCGGCACCGAGCCGGTGTCGCCGTGAACGATCTCAACGTTCTCTATCGGGATACCGAGCTTGTCGGATACTACTTGAGAGAAGGTCGTCTCATGACCCTGGCCATGGCTGTGCGAGCCGGTGAAGACGGAAACCGTGCCGGTGGCGTTGAAGCGCACCTGTGCGGATTCCCAGAGGCCGACGCCAGCGCCGAGCGAGCCGACCACTGCCGAGGGCGCGATCCCGCAAGCCTCGATGTAGGCCGAGAAGCCGATGCCGCGCTTTCTGCCGCGCTTGGCGGCCTCGGCCTTGCGGCCGGCGAAGCCTTTGTAGTCGGCGAGCTTGATCGCCTCGTCGAGCGCCAGCTCGTACTGTCCGGAATCGTATTGCAGCGCCACCGGGGTCTGATAAGGAAAGGCGTCCGGCGCGACGAAGTTGCGTTTGCGCAGCTCCGCCGGGTCGATCTTCATCTCGCGCGCGGCTGTCTCGACGATGCGCTCGACCACATAGGTTGCCTCCGGCCGCCCGGCGCCGCGATAGGCGTCGACCGGCGCGGTGTTGGTGAAGACCGCCTTGACGTTGCAATAGATGACCGGGGTCGTGTACTGGCCGGCGAGCAAGGTGGCATAGAGGTACGTCGGCACACAGCTGGCGAAGTTCGAGAGGTATGCACCCATAGCGGCGGTCGTATCGACCTTGAGCGCGAGGAACTTGCCGTCCTCCTCGAGCGCCAGCTCGGCATGGGTCACGTGGTCGCGGCCGTGTGCGTCCGAGAGGAAAGATTCGCTGCGCTCGGCGGTCCACTTGACCGGTCGGTTCACCTTGCGCGCCGCCCAGGTGCAGACGGTTTCCTCGGCGTAGCAAAAGATTTTGGACCCGAAGCCGCCGCCGACATCGGGCGCGATCACCCGGACTTTTGATTCCGACAAGCCGAGAATGAACGCGCAGAGAAGCAGTCGCAGCACATGCGGATTCTGGCTGGTCGAGAAGATGGTGAAGCTGTCGGTTCCGCTGTCGTATTCGGCAATCGCCGCGCGCGGCTCGATGGCGTTCGGAATCAACCGATTGTTGATCAAGTCGACCTTGGTGACATGAGCCGCCTTGGCGATCGCCGCGTCGACCGCCGCCTTGTCGCCCAGCTCCCAATCGTAGCTGAGATTGTTCGGAGCTTCGGCATGGATTTGCGGCGCCTTCATCGCCTTGACGGGATCGACGTTGGCCTTCAATTCCTTGTAGCTGACCGCGACCAGCTCGGCGGCGTCGCGCGCCTGGGCGAGCGTTTCGGCGATTACCACGGCGACCTGGTCGCCGACGTAGCGCACCTTGTCGCGCGCCAGCGGCCAGTGGGGCGGCGCCTTGAAAGGCTGGCCGTGACGATCGGTCACGACCCAGCCGCAGGGAATCGAGCCGACCTTGTCGGCTTCGAGGTCCTTGCCGGTGAAGACTCCGACCACGCCCGGCGCGGACTTGGCCTTGGCGAAGTCGACCTTCTGGATCTCGGCATGGGCGTGCGGCGAGCGCACGAAGGCGGCGTAGGTTTGCCGCGGGCGATTGAGGTCGTCGACGTAGCGACCCTTGCCGGTCAGGAATCGCTGGTCTTCCTTGCGGCGCACGGTGGCGCCGATACCCGTGTCCGGCATGGCCTTATCCTCCCGTTGCCGCGGCCTGGATGGCGCGGACGATGTTGTGATAACCGGTGCAGCGGCAGATGTTGCCCGCGAGCCATTCGCGAATCTCGGTTTCGCTCGGCTTGGGGTTGTGCTTCAGGAGGTCGATTGCGCTCATCACCATGCCGGGTGTGCAGAAGCCGCACTGCAGGCCATGGTACTCCTTGAAGGCCGCCTGCATGGGGTGGAGCTTGCCGTCCTTCGCCAACCCTTCGATGGTGACGACTTCGGCGCCTTCGGCCTGAACGGCGAGCAGAGTGCAGCTCTTCACCGACTGGCCGTTGACATGCACGACACAGGCGCCGCATTGACTGGTGTCGCAGCCGACGTGGGTGCCGGTGAGATCGAGTTGTTCGCGCAGAAGCTGAACGAGGAGGGTTCGCGCTTCGACCTCCCGGCTCACCTTCTGCCCATTGACGGTCAAGCTGACATTCGGCATGGGCCTCGGCCTCCCTTCGCTTCTTGCGGCCCTGCCCAGTCGGCTGCCGGGCTTGGGGCCGCTCGTTATTGGGGTGCCTGCGGGCTGTCGCGACCGCTGCGGTTGCATGACAAGACCGTACACCCGATCAGGTTCGAGAGTCTGTTGTCGCCCAGGCTGGAGGTCAAGCCCCCCACCGGTGTGCAACTTTGCTCTAGCAGGCTGCTGAAGAATCCGTCGGGTAGCGGATTTTGGCGCTG
>JBOHKJ010000213.1:0-8868 GCA_050728975.1 Kiloniellales bacterium
ACCCCGCGCGGCTTGTTCGGCAGCAGCGGCGCGATGATCGACCATTCGAAATCCGTCAGTTCGTAGCGGCGTGGGGTCATGGTTGCTCCTTCGAGGAGCTTGAATCAGAATTCGCACCACAAGGGAATCCCCTTTATGAGTTTGTGACCTAGACCGCATCATTCGCCATCGCTAGGCTCGTCGGCGCGTTGACACGTCTCCCGCGCGCGGAGACCGCAGCGCTGGACCGGCTGCATGAGTGAGAGGGGACGAGGATGCCTAAAGGCTACTGGATCGGCCGCGTGACGGTGAGCGATCCCGCCAACTATCCCAAATACATCGCCGCGAACCGTGCGCCCTTCGAAAAGTACGGCGCGCGCTTCCTGGTGCGCGGCGGCCGCTTCGAGGCGGTCGAGGGCAAGGCGCGCGAGCGCAACGTGGTGATCGAGTTCGAGAGCTACGAGAAAGCGCTCGCCTGCTACCGCTCGCCCGAATATCAGGCGGCCGTCAAGCTGCGCCAGAACTGTTCCGAAGCCGAGATCCTGGTGATCGAGGGCGTGGACTAGAGCGGATCGCGTCAATCCGCTCTACAGGCGATATTTCTGGCAGATCGGCCTGTCTAGGCGCGTTGGCGTCCGCCGGAAGGGCCGGTGCCGGCGAATGCCGGCTTGTCGGCCACCGCGGTCAGGCTCGCCACCCGCCGGTCGATCTCCTGGCGATTGTTCGCGGACTGCGCCGAGAGCGACACCGTCACGCTGGTCCCGGCGCCGGGCTCGCTCTCCATCGCCACGCTGCCGCCGTGCAGCTCGATCAGCTTTTTGGTGATCGCCAGCCCCAGGCCGGTCCCGCCGTAGGTGCGCGACATGGAATCCTCTACCTGCCGGAATGGCTGGAACAGGTTCGGGATGTGCTTCGCCTCGATGCCGATACCGGTATCGCTGACCCGCAGCAGGTAGCGTCCGTCGCGTTGTTCCAGCTCGAGACCGACCCGCCCGCCTTGCGGCGTGAACTTGACGGCATTCGACAGCAGATTGAGCAGGATCTGCTTCAAGGCGCGCTCGTCGCCGAGGCATTCCGCACTTTCCTCTGGCAGCGCGCCTTCCAGCGTCACCCCGCCGCGATCCGCCACCGGCTGCATGAGGCCGAGGCAGTCGCGCGCCAGCGCGCCGATGTCGAGGATCTTCATGGCGATCGGATAGACGCCCGACTCGATGCGCGACAGGTCGAGGATGTCGTTGATGATCGCCAGCAGGTGGCTGCCGCTGTCGTGAATGTCGCTGGCGTACTCGCGAAACCGCTCGACTCCGCCCGCCACCGCGATCTGGCTCATCATCAGCTCGGCGAAGCCAAGAATCGCGTTCAGCGGGGTGCGCAGCTCATGGCTCATGGTCGCCAGGAACTGCGACTTCAGACGATTGGCCGATTCGGCGGCGTCGCGCGCCGCCTTCAGCGTGTTCTCGTGCGCCCTGCGCTTCGAGATGTCGCGCACGATCCACAGCCGGCGCGCTTCGCCGCCGGTTTCGACCTCGTTGACCGAGATCTCCGCCGGGAAGCGCTGCGCGTCGCTGGTGACCCCCGTCGCTTCTTCGATCGAGCCGTCCTGGCGAAAGCGGTTGCCCTTGGCGGGGACCAGGAAGCGCACCACCGGAAGGCCCTCGCCGGTCTGCGGCGGCAGGCGGAACATGGTGCGGGCCGCCAGGTTGAGCCCGATGACCTGTCCGCCGGTATCGGTGATGACGATCCCTTCGCGGATGTTCTCGAACAGCGTGTCCAGCATCTTCGAGGATTCGCGCTTCAGCGTCTCGTGAGCCTCGGTCAGCTCTTCCTGCATGAGGCGGCTGGCGCGATCGGCGAGCCGGCGCTCGCGCTCGATCTCGTCGTAGGCGCTCGCGACCGCGGCGACGAAGGCCTCGACGTTCAGCCTGCCGGTCTCGGAGTTCCGTGCGGCCTTGAGCTGCCGCTCCAGCAAGCTCTTCATGGCCATCAGGTTTCGCCGATCACCGTGACCGTCATGGTCTGGTTGTGCAGCTCGCAGAAGCCGGACCGATCGTGGGGCGAGATCTCGCCGTAGGAGTAGAACCCGGTGAGCGCCGCCCGTTCGCCCAGGACTTCCGCCACCGCTTCGACCTCCTCGACGGTACGCTGGCCGAGCAGCAGCTTGCGCCCGATGCAGGACACCAGGATCGCCAGGCTGTCGCCCTCGACGCTGAGCGCCTGTCGCGCTGCGTCCGCCGCACCCTCGATCAACCGGTCGAAGTTGCCGCGCATCAGCTGCCCGCAGTGGCCCTGCGGCACGTCGCCGGCGAAGATCATCGCCTGGCGTGCCTCGTCGATGCCGACGATGGTACGGACCAGCGCGTTCTGCTGCTGACCGGGCTGGTAGATCCGCAACGGAAACAGCAGCGCGCTGCCGGGAAGTGCCGCCGCCTCCTCGCCGAGGTAGCGCTTGTAGAGCTCGAGCGCCGGCTTGCCGTCCAGCTCGAAGAGCACGTTGCCCTCGGCGCGGGAGATCTTCCGCTCGGGCCCGAAGACGTCCCAGCCACCCTCGCTGCCGTGACCGAGCGCGAGCGCCGCACCGCCGAAGCCGATGCCGATCGCCTGCTTGGGCTGCGGCGCGCTGTCGAGCCCGACCAGCGTCTTTTCGAAGCGCGAGCCGTCGCCCGCCAGACCGCCGGTGATGGTCACCTGGTCGCCGACCACGCTGCGAATGCCGCGGATCAGCGCGCTGCCGTTGGACTGGGTTCCGTCCGAAAGCACGAAGATCAGGCGCAGCCCGTCGAGTGCGAGCTTCTTCGCCAGCGCGACGCCGGCGGTGAAGCTGCCGGCGCTCTCCGGGAGCGGGGTCGCGCCGCTCGACAGCTTGACCCGGTCGAACTGGATCGCGGTCACGGAGATGGCGTCGTCGGTGATCGCTTGGCCGTGGATCTCGCCGCCGGTGCTGCAGGTCGCGATGAGGGCGTGAGGATAGCGCTGGCGCAACTCTTCGAAGCGCGCCGGCTCGGCGAGCGCTCCGCGGGCGCCGAAGGCGAAGGCCAACTGGGCTTGCGCTCCCACCCCCGGCTTGGCGCCGCTTCTCCAGCCGTCCGTGGAGGTCCAAAGCGCTTGTTCGGTCAGCATCTGCGTCTAATCCTTCAACTGATTGGCAGTGCCAGGGCGTTTCGCGCTCGCCAGCACAAAAACTTAGCCAGCAATGCTTAACGGCTGGTGTTGGAGCGGCCGAATTCCGCCGCTCCCGGCGCGGAAGGCCGGGCCGGGCAGCGAGGCTGGCCCCCGTGTCTAACGATCTGTTCTAATGACCAAAGTCAGGAAGGGAGCCCATGAAAACGATCGTGCTGGGCGGCGGCGTCATCGGGGTCGCCAGTGCCTGGTATCTGGCCGAAGCCGGCCACGAGGTGACGGTGTTGGATCGCCAGCCCGGCCCGGCGCTGGAGACCTCCTTCGCCAACGCCGGCGAGGTCTCGCCCGGCTACTCGGCGCCCTGGGCCGGTCCCGGCATGGTCTGGAAAGCGGTCAAATGGATGCTGGGCCCCCATTCGCCGCTGGTGATCCGTCCGCGCGCCGACATCTACATGGCGCGCTGGCTGTTCCGCATGCTGCAGAACTGCAACAGCCGCTCCTACCGGCTCAACAAGGCGCGCATGCTGCGGCTCGCGACCTACAGCCGCCATTGCCTCGAGGCGCTGCGCGAGGAGACCGGCATCGCCTACGACCAGCGCACGCTCGGCACGCTGCAGCTGTTCCGCGACCAGCAAGGTGTCGACGGCGCCGCCAAGGATATCGAGATCCTGCGCGAGTTCGGCGTCGGCCACGCGCTGCTCGACCGCGCTGGCTGTATCGCCGTCGAACCGGGGCTGTCCCATGTCGCCAACAAGATCGCCGGCGGCCTGCATCTGCCGGGCGACGAGACCGGCGACTGCTACCTCTTCGCCACGGCGCTCGCCGAGCGCTGCGCCGCGCGCGGCGTCGTCTTCCGCTACGGCACCAGGATCGAGCGCATCGGCGTCTCCCACGACCACGTGACGCGCATCGTCACCGACCGGGGCGACGTGATCGGCGACGCCTACGTGCTCGCGGTCGGCAGCTATTCGCCGCTGCTGGCGCGGCCGCACGGCGTTCGCACCCAGGTCTATCCGGTCAAGGGCTATTCGGTCACCGTGCCGATCGTCGACGAGAGCGCGGCGCCGGTCTCGACCATCATGGACGAGAAGCACAAGGTGGCGATCACGCGGCTGGGAAATCGCATCCGCGCCGCCGGCACCGCCGAGCTGACCGGCTACGACCTGCGGCTCAGCCACGGCCGCTGCGACATGCTGTTCCACGTGGTGCGCGACCTCTTCCCCGAGGGTGGCGACTTGAGCGAGGTGAAGTTCTGGACCGGCCTGCGCCCAATGGTGCCCGACGGCGGCCCGATCGTCGGTCCTTCGCGCATAGACAATCTCTATCTCAACACCGGCCACGGCACGCTCGGCTGGACCATGGCCTGCGGCTCCGGGAAGCTGCTGGCCGACGTGATGTCGGGAGCCAGGCCCGAGATCGAGTTCGAGGGCCTCGCCATCGACCGCTTTCCGCAGCGTCAGGGGATATGAGAGGGCTCGTGCAAAGGCCCGATTTGCAAATATAATCGTCGGAGCCACCCAAGATCGACGGTGCGCCAAGGATCACCAACGTAGGGCGGCACTCTTGACGGCGCTGCGCGGCCTACGCGTGCTGGTAGTCGAGGACGAGCCGATGCTGTCGCTCGCCTTGCAGGACATGCTCGCCGATCTCGGGTGCGAGGTCGTGGGCACGGCAGCGCGGCTGGAGCCGGCGCTCGCGCTGGCTGGCGACCTGACGTTCGACATCGCCGTGCTCGACATCAATCTCGGCGGGACGCGGGTCGATCCGGTCGCCGAGGCGATCGCAGCGCGGAGACTGCCCATCGTCTTCGTGACCGGCTATGACCGGGACGGCGCGCCGCGGCAGGTAGCGGGACCGGTGCTCGAGAAGCCCTACGAGGCCGCAGACTTGAAGCGCGCGTTAAGCCGGGCCTTGAGCACAGGTCATGGATAGCTCCAGCTATCGTGGATAGCGGGGGAAGCGGTCCGCCAAGTGCCGCGAGGAGACGAAGACATGGACGCGCAGCGGCGGCTCGACGAGGGACTGCGTGAGAGCGAGGAGCGGCTTCGCCTCGCCCTCGAAGCCGGCCAGATGGGCACCTGGGAGTGGAACGTCGCAACCGGCGAAGTGGTCTGGTCGCCCAGCCTCGAAACCATCCACGGTCTCGCTCCCGGCGCCTTCCCGGGAACCTTCGCCGCCTACCAGGAGGACATTCACCCCGAAGACCGCGAGCCTATCCTTCGTGCGATCGCCCGGACCCTGGAGCAGGGCGAGGATCATCACGTCGAGTACCGCATCGTCCGGCCGGACGGCAGCATTCGCTGGGTCGAGGCCCGGGGCAAGCTGTTCCGCGATCAATCCGGCGTCGCGACCCGGATGATCGGCGTCTGTACCGACGTCACGGAGCGCAAGCAGGCCGACGAGGCGCTGCACGAGAGCGAGCAACGCTTCGCCCGCTTCATGCAGCAGTTGCCCGGTCTCGCCTGGATCAAGGACCTCGAGGGGCGTTACGTCTTTGCCAACGACGCCGCCCAGCGCGCCTTTCTCGCCTCTCATGCGCAGCTCTACGGACGCACCGACGACGAGATCTTCCCGCCCGAAACGGCCGCCCGGTTCAGGGACAACGACATGCGCGCGCTGGCCAGCGAGGTCGGCATCCAGGCATTCGAGACGCTGCTGCAGGACGACGGCGTCCTGCACCACTCCCTGGTCAGCAAGTTCCCCATTGCGGGGCCGGATGGCCGCATAGCCTTTATCGGCGGCATCGCCATCGACATCACCGAGCGCAATGCGGCCGAGGACAGAATCGCCGCCCTCGCCGACGATCTTCGCCACAGGCTCGAAGAGCAGGAGACCCTGCTGCGCTCGCTCCCTGTCGGGGTGTTCATCGCCCGCGACGCGCAATGCAGCGATATTGCGATGAACCCAGCCGGCGCCGCGTTGCTCCGCACGCCTGTTACGGCGAACGCGTCCAAGACGGGCCCGGAGGCCGAGCGCCTGCCGTTCCGGGTGCTCAAGGACGGCGCGGAGGTCGCGCCCCGGGATCTGCCGATGCAGCGCGCGGCCCGGCTCGGAGAGCCGGTATCGGCGGAGGAGATGGACGTGGTCTTTCCCGACGGCAGCGTTACCACGCTCTTCGAGTATGCCTCCCCGCTGTTCGACCAGGAGGGCGCCGTGCGCGGCTGCCTCGGCGTCTTCGTCGACATAACGGAGCGCAAGCGGGTCGAAGAGCGCCAGAAGCTTCTGCTCGACGAGCTCAACCACCGCGTCAAGAACACGCTCGCGATCGTTCAGTCGATCGCCGTTCAGACGCTGCGGGAAACGCCCGATCCGGCGGCCTTCAAGGGCGCCTTCTCGGCGCGCCTTGCCGCGCTCGCCCGCGCGCATTCCCTGCTGACGAAGGAGCTGTGGCAGGGCGTCTCGCTGCGCGACGTCGTCTCGGCGATGCTCGCTCCCTTCGGCGGCGACGGGCGGCAGCAGGCGATAAGCATCGATGGCCCGCCGGTGACGATCAAGCCGAATGCCGCGGTCACGCTCAGCCTCGTGCTCCATGAGCTCGCGGCCAACGCTGCCAAGCACGGCGCGCTCGCCAAGCCGTGCGGGCGGGTGAGAGTGGCCTGGCACAGGACCGGGGAAGGGGCGGGGCACTCGGCGGGCGTCGAGCTGGTCTGGGCGGAGCAGGGCGGACCGGCCGTCGAGCCGCCGAAGAAGCAAGGCTTCGGCTCGCGGCTGATCGCCGCGAGCGCCGATCAGCTCGGCGGCGAGGTCTCGCTGCGGTATGGGGCCGAAGGCGTCGAGGTCCGGTTCCGCTTCCCGCTGCCCGACAACGAGGGGCGCGCCGAATGATCTCCGCAAATTCAGTAGTAAACCCATAAATATTGGCGTATCGTACAAGAAATAAGAAAATATTCGGCTATCGCTGCGATAGTCGACCACGGGAGATTCCCATGAAAAATCGTGAAATGATCAGCCCCTTTTCCTGGGGCGCGGCAGCGGGCGCGCTCGCCATTACCATCGCCGCCTTCAGCTTCGGCTGGGTGGTGACCGGGAGCAGCAGCGAACAGGCGGTCCGCACCGCCTGGGTCGATGGGCAGGCCAGCGCCTGCAGCGCGCTGGTGGCGGCCCATCGCAAAGCCACCGGCGACGTCACCGAGCTGGCCGGCTACCAGGCGCGCGACGCGCGCAACACGCTGGCCAAGACCTTCGCCGTCGTCCTGCCGGGCGAATCCGAAGCCGACGCGCGGGTGATCCGCAGTTGTTCCGACCTGCTCGAGAAGGCATCGCTCTAGCTGAAGCCTCGCAAAGCGAGCTTGCGACTCCTGACGAAGCGCGAGCCTGAAGCCGGCGACCACGCCAACGACGCATAAGGGCACGCTGCGAAATTGCGCCCGCGAGCGGGACTATTTCTCCAACAAAACAAGTCTTTTTGGCGAATGGTTCCAAATCCGTAGCGTCACGTTTGTACTTGCCAGGGCATCCATGTCGCTTGCGCCTGATCGCGGTCGTCGCGCCGCAACGCTGCTCCGTTCGCGCGGCCGCGGCGCGGACGATCGGATTGCACGACGCGGCGCCTTCTCCTCCGCCGGCTCCCGGGAGGTCGAGATGATCAGGCTCAGCGCCGGCTTCGACCTTGTCTACGACTGTCCGCAGGCCACACCGATGCTGCTCCTGCTGCGCATCCACCCGTCGCGCGCGGACGATTTGGTGGTGCCCGACGCGCTGCGCAGCGAGCCGGCAATTCCGCTCGGCGACTATGTCGACGGCTACGGCAATTGCTGCAGCCGCGCCGTCCTGCCGCCCGGCCGCACCCGACTCCACAGCCATGCGGAAGTCGCCGATTCCGGCCTGCCGGACAGGGTGATTCCCGACGCCTGCCAATACCAGGTCCAGGATCTTCCCGACCACACCCTGGTCTTCCTGCTCGGCAGCCGCTATTGCGAGACCGACCGTCTCAACGAGGTGGCCTGGTCGCTGTTCGGCGGATCGCCGCCCGGCTGGGCGCGCGTACAGGCGATCTGCGACTACGTTCATCGCAACATCGCCTTCGGCTATGGCTTCGCCCGCCCGACCAAGACCGCCAGCGACGTTTTTCTCGAGCGCAACGGCGTGTGCCGCGACTTCGCGCATCTGGCGATCGCCTTCTGCCGCTGCATGAACATTCCGGCGCGCTACTGCACCGGCTATCTCGGCGACATCGGGGTGCCGCCGGACGATGCGCCGATGGACTTCAGCGCCTGGTTCGAGGCCTACCTCGGTGGCGGCTGGCATACCTTCGACGCGCGGCACAACAGGCCGCGCATCGGCCGCATCCTGATCGGCCGCGGCCGCGACGCGGCTGACGTGCCGCTCAGCAACAGCTTCGGGCCGAACACGCTGGTCGGCTTCAAGGTCTGGTCCGATCTGGTCGAAGGCTGAGCGGCGCCCGCGCGGGAACCGCTTAGTAGACGGCGAAAGCGACGGCGATCACCGCGAGGAGCGCGACCGAAGTCAGCCCCAGGGCCCACCACTGGAGCGTGTTGCTGGTTGAGGCGCTCATCCTGCTATCCCCTTCGCGGATCGGCTCTAAGAGCGTTTAAAGAACGATTTGCGATTGCCGGCGGCGGCTTCGGCGGTGACGTCGGGTCGCATCTCCGGGGCGGCCTTCGCTGCCTCGGGATTGTCCTTGGCCGGCTCGACCGCGAGGGTCGGCTGGGCCTGCGCGGCGCTCTGTGCTTGCGCGGCACCGGCGCCCTGCTTCGGCGCGGAATGCTGCTGGGCGGACCTGTTCTCTGTCATTTTTGGGAGCCTTTTCGG
>JBOHKJ010000214.1:0-11746 GCA_050728975.1 Kiloniellales bacterium
GGCGGGGCCGCCGACGAATACCCGATTGACCACTACACCCTGCGGCCGGTCGAGGCCGAACCGCGCGGCGAGCTCGTTAGTAAGCTCTTCGCCTACCAAGCCAATCCAGGCGCGCTGGATCTCGCCGCCACTGAGCGCACTGGTGATCACGGTGCGCACCATGTTGGCAGGAATAGCGAAGCCGATTCCGATCGAACCGCCAGTGCGGGAATAGATAGCGGTGTTGATGCCGAGCAGCTTGCCGTCTAGCGTGACCAGCGCGCCGCCCGAATTCCCGGGATTGATGGCGGCGTCGGTCTGGATGAAGAAGCTGTAATCGCTGATCCCAACCCCGGTGCGGGCGAGGCCCGACACGATGCCGCTTGTCACGGTCTGGCCGACGCCGAAGGGATTGCCGATCGCCAGCACCAGATCGCCGACCTCGACCTCGTCGGAGTCGCGCAACGCCACCGTCGGAAGGGGCTCGCCCTTAGGATCGATGCGCAGTACGGCGAGATCGCTGCGCTCGTCGTCGAGCACCCGCTCGGCCGGGAACTCGCGGCGGTCGGACAGGACCACCGTGATCTCGTCGGCATCCCCGATCACGTGATGATTTGTGACCACCAACCCGTCGGCGGTGACGATGACGCCGGAGCCGAGCGAGTTCTGAATGCGCTCGCGCGGCATACCGAAGAGACCGAAGTCCTCGCCGAAAAAACGCTTGAACAGCGGATCGTCGAACAACGGCGAGATCCGGCGCTCCTCCACCACCTTCCGGGAAAAGATGTTGACCACCGCCGGTGCCACCTGCTTGACGACTGGTGCGAAGGAAAGCTGGATCTGCTCGCGACTGACCGGCACGCTCGCCGTCTGGGCCAACCCCGGATGGCCGGGGCCGGACGCCAGTAGCAGCGGCAGGGACAAGAGCGCGCGGGCAAGCAAGCGCAGCATCGCAAAACCCATCCTGAAACGTCGAGGGTCGGACTTCTTTAGCCCCTTGGGCTGGGGCATTTGTTTAGCAGATGGGAGAGGGTCGGCGCCATTGCCAGGGCACGTCAGGGCCCGGTTTGGCCGGCAAATGCACGAAAGGCGGCTCTAGGAGGCCGCCTTTCGCTATCGATTTTCGTCCGAAGGGCGGCCTAACTGTCTTCGCCCTCGGTGGACTCGGCCTCGCTGTCTTTCATGGTCGGGCCGCTGTTCTTGCCCTTGGCCTCGGGATTCCGGTCGACCAGCTCGATCATCGCCATCGGCGCGGCGTCGCCGTAGCGGAAGCCAGCCTTGAGGACCCGAGTATAGCCGCCTGGACGCGCCTTATAGCGCTCTGCCAACTCGCCGAACAGCTTCTGGGTGATGCCGTTGTCGCGCAGGACCGAGAGCACCTGACGGCGGGCGTGCAGGTTGCCGCGCTTGCCGAGCGTGATGAGGCGGTCGACGACCTTGCGCAGATCTTTTGCCTTGGGCAGCGTGGTGGTGATCTGCTCGTGCTTCAGAAGCGCCGCCGCCATATTGGCGAACATCGCCTTGCGGTGGCTGCTGCTGCGGCTGAAGCGGCGGTTGCTGTAACCGTGACGCATGGCCATTCCTCCTCTCGTTCCTGGTCTCGCGCGCGAGTACCGATTTCCACTACCCGCCGCCCTCGGGCCGCCCTCGCGAAGGAAAGCGGCCGCCTGGTACGACGGGCGGGGCCACCCCGGCCCCTCTTTTAGCCGCGAACGGCGTTCAGTATGGCTCTTCGAGCTTCTTGGCCAGCTCCTCAATATTCTCCGGCGGCCAGTTCGGAATCTCCATGCCCAGATGGAGGCCCATGGACGAGAGGACCTCCTTGATTTCGTTTAGCGACTTGCGGCCGAAATTCGGGGTGCGGAGCATCTCCGCCTCGGTCTTCTGCACTAGATCGCCGATGTAGATGATGTTGTCGTTCTTGAGGCAGTTCGCCGAGCGGACCGACAGCTCGAGCTCGTCCACCTTGCGCAGCAGGTTCTTGTTGAACGGCGGCTCGGAGGGGCGATCCTCCATCTCGCGCGCCTTCGGCTCCTCGAAGTTGATGAAGAGCTGCAATTGATCCTGAAGAATACGCGCGGCGAGCGCCACCGCGTCCTCCGGCGTCACCGCGCCATTGGTTTCGATGTCCATGGTCAGCTTGTCATAGTCGGTGACCTGTCCGACCCGAGTGTTGTCGACCTTGTAGGCCACCTTGCGCACCGGGGTATACATGGCATCGACCGGAATGAGACCGATCGGCGCATCCTCGGGGCGGTTCTGCGAGCCCGCGATGTAGCCCTTGCCAGTCGCTACCGTCAGTTCCATATCGATGCGCGCGCCATCGTCGAGCGTGCAGAGCACCAGGCCCGGATTCATGATCTCGATGTCATGCCCGGTCTCGATCTGGCCAGCCTTGACCTCGCCCGGGCCCTCGGCGCGCAGACGCATCCGCTTCGGCCCATCGCCGTGCATCCGCAAGCCCATCTGCTTCACGTTCAGTACGATGTCGGTCACATCCTCGCGGACGCCCGGAATCGAGGAGAATTCGTGGAGCACGCCGTCGATCTGAATCGAGGTGACGGCTGCGCCCTGGAGCGAGGACAGCAGCACACGCCGCAGCGCATTACCGAGCGTCAGACCGAAGCCGCGCTCAAGCGGCTCTGCCACCACCTTGGCGACACGCTTCGAATCGTCGCCCGGCTGAATGTCGAGCTTGTTCGGCTTAATCAGTTCCGTCCAATTTTTCTGAAGCACCTTGGAGACCCTCGCATGTCTGGCAGCCTTCCAGCCGCCGGTTCGGCGCCGCTTCCCTGGCCGGAAGCTGGGCACCTGCCCTATTCTGTCTCCCGCACCGCGCGCGGAGCATCGCGGGGGAGCCGTCAATCGACCCGGATTTCGCGCCCCGGGCCGCCGGTCGGCCTAGACCCGGCGCCGCTTAGGCGGCCGGCAACCGTTGTGCGGAATCGGCGTTACGTCACGAATTGCTGTGATGGTGAAACCCACCGCCTGCAGAGCACGCAGCGCCGACTCGCGACCCGAGCCCGGGCCCTTGACCTGCACCTCAAGCGTCTTCACCCCATGCTCCTGGGCCTTGCGGCCCGCATCCTCAGCGGCCATCTGGGCGGCGTAAGGCGTCGACTTGCGCGAGCCTTTGAAGCCCTGATTGCCGGACGAAGACCAGGCAATGGTGTTGCCCTGAACGTCGGTGATGGTGATCTTGGTGTTGTTGAAAGTCGAATTCACATGGGCGATGCCCGATGTGATGTTCTTCTTCTCGCGGCGGCGCACCCGCGCTGGCGCTTTTGCCATATCTCGTCAATCCGTTCCTTTGTTGGCCATATCTCGCGTCGGCCAGATTTACTTCGTGACCTTCTTCTTGCCGGCGATCGGCCGTGCAGGCCCTTTGCGCGTGCGCGCATTGGTGTGTGTGCGCTGGCCGCGGACCGGCAGTCCCTTGCGATGACGCAGGCCGCGATAGCAGCCGAGGTCCATGAGGCGCTTGATGTTCATCGCCGCTTCCCGGCGCAGGTCGCCTTCGACGACGTAGTCGCGGTCGATGGTCTCGCGAATGCGCGCGACCTCGTCCTCGGTCATCTGGCTGACGCGGCGCTCGCTGGGGATGCCGACTTTGGTGCAGATCTCCGCTGCCTTAGCGCGGCCAATCCCGTGAATATAGGTAAGCGCAACAACCACCCTCTTCTGGGTCGGGATGTTCACGCCAGCAATACGTGCCACGTCGCGATCTCCTTAGAACGTCGCGGGACCTGGGTGTCCTGGGTCAAGCGGCTCTTGGGACAAGCAAAACCGCCCGGCTGCCTGGGGCAAGCCGGGGAGGCGGGATTATAGGCCCCGATTGCCCCAAGTCAACTGTTCCAAGCCGCCGGAATCACAGGCCATTCAGGGCCATCTCAATGTCTTTCGTCACCTGGCCGATCTCGGCCATGCCGTCGATGGTCTTTAGGACCCCCTTGGTCCGATAGTAGGGCAGGATCGGTGCCGTCTGCTGCCGGTAGGCCGCGAGGCGCGAACGCACCGTCTCCTCTTTGTCGTCGCTGCGGCGGACGAACTGCGTACCCCCGCAACTGTCGCAGACCCCTTCTTTTTTGGGGCGCTGGAATCGATCATGGTAGCCCGCCCCACAGCTGGCGCAGGTGAAGCGCCCGGTGATACGCTCGACCAGAGCCTCCTCATCGACCTTGAGTTCAATCACGCAGTCCAGCTTCAGGCCTTTTTCGGCCAGCATGCTGTCCAACGCCTCGGCCTGGGCCGTGGTGCGCGGGAAGCCGTCGAGGATGAAGCCCTCGGCGCAATCGGGCTGGCCTATCCGCTCCGAGATCATCTCGACCATCAGGGAATCGGGCATCAGCTGGCCGGCATCCATGATTTTCTTGGCTTGCTGACCGAGCGGCCCACCCGCAGCCACCGCGGCGCGAAGCATGTCACCGGTCGAGAGCTGGACAAGCCCTCGGGTCTCTTCCAGCCGCTTGGCCTGGGTGCCCTTACCCGCGCCGGGCGGCCCCAGGAGTATGATGTTCATCCGCGCCGGCCCTTGAGCTTGGCCTTCTTGATCAAGCCTTCGTACTGATGGGCCAGCAGATGCGAGTGGACCTGGGCGACCGTGTCCATGGTGACCGAGACCACGATCAGCAGGCTGGTGCCGCCGAAGTAGAAGGGCACCGCGAAACGCGAGATCAGGATCTCCGGCAGCAGGCAGACCAGCGACAGATAGGCCGCGCCGACCACGGTGAGGCGGGTCAGGATGAAGCTGAGGTACTCCGCGGTGTTCTTGCCCGGCCGGATGCCGGGGATGAATCCGCCGTGCTTCTTCAGATTGTCGGCCGTGTCCTCGGGATTGAAGACCACCGAGGTGTAGAAGAAGGCGAAGAAGACGATCAACGCGACGTAGATCGCGAGATAAGCCGGCTGGCCGCGGCCCACCGCGGTGGTCAGCCAGGTGATCCACTCCGGTCCGCCGGCCGCTGAGAACGACGCCACGGTGAGCGGCATCAGCAGCAGCGAAGAGGCGAAGATCGGTGGAATGACGCCCGACGCATTGAGCTTGATTGGCAGGTGCGAGCTCTCGCCGCCGAACATTTTGTTGCCGACTTGGCGCTTGGGGTACTGGACCACGATCCGCCGGTGGGCGCGTTCCATGAAGACGATGAAGGCGATGACCGCCACCGACATCAGTAGTAGGAACAGGATGAACGCGGTCGAGAGCGCACCGGTGCGCCCCAGCTCGAGCGTCGAGACCAGCGCCGCCGGCAGGTTGGCGACGATACCGGAGAAGATGATCAGCGAAATGCCGTTCCCTACACCCCGCTGGGTGATCTGCTCGCCCAGCCACATCAGGAAGATCGTGCCGCCGGTCAGTGTGATGACCGTGGTGATGCGAAAGAATAGCCCGGGATCGATCACCGCCGAGCCGCCGGGACCGGTGGTGGCCTCGAGCCCGACCGCGATGCCGTAGGACTGGAAGGCGGCCAGCACCACCGTACCGTAGCGGGTGTATTGATTGATTCGCTTACGTCCGGCCTCGCCCTCTTTCTTGAGCTGCGCCAAGCTCGGCGAGACCGCCGTCAGCAGCTGCATAATGATGGCGGCCGAGATGTAGGGCATTATGTTGAGGGCGAAGATAGTCATCCGCCCCAATGCACCACCGGCGAACATGTCGAACATGCCGAGCATGCCGCCGGCATGCTGCTCGAAGATCTGCGCGAGGATCGCGGGGTCGACGCCCGGTACCGGGATGTAGGTGCCGAGGCGGTAGATGATCAGTGCGCCCAGCGTGAACCAGATGCGTTTCTTGAGCTCGGTCGCCTTGGCGAGCGCACCGAAATTGATGTTTGCAGCCAGTTGCTCGGCGGCGGAAGCCATGGCGGTCCTTCGCGGCTTGGAGGTTCGCGCTCTGCTGGCGTCGAGCCGAGATTAGGCCGGCGCAGATTGTTGGCCGTCGACGGCCTTGGCCTTCTTGGCCTTTTTCGGCTTCTGGGCCTTGCCTTCGGGCTCGGCCGGTGCAACCAGCGCCATAATAGTGACCTTACCGCCCGCTTTCTCGACCGCTTCGATGGCGGCCTTGGAAGCGCCGGCGACGACCACTTCAACTTTGGCCTTGATCTCGCCCTTTGCAAGGAGGCGCACCCCGTCGCGCGGCTTGCCGACCAGGCCAGCAGCCTGGAATGCGATCAGGTCGACGGTCTTGGCAGGATCAAGGCGCTTGGCGTCGATCGCCTTCTGCAAGCTACCCAGGTTCACCTCGCGGTAAATCTTGCGAAACGGCCGCTTGAAGCCGCGCTTGGGCAGGCGGCGGTGGAGTGGCATCTGGCCGCCCTCGTAACCCTTGATCGCGACCCCGACCCGCGCCTTCTGGCCCTTGTGGCCCTTACCCGAGGTCTTGCCCAAGCCGGAGCCGGTGCCGCGGCCAAGCCGCTTACGCGGGCGCCGGGCGCCGGGGTTGTCGGAGAGCTGATTGAGCCTCATGAGCCAATACCTATTCCTTGAAGTCGCCTGATCGCCAGAGGATGGCTATTCGCCCTCGACCCGAACCAGATGCTTCACCTTGTTGATCATGCCGCGCACCGAGGGGGTGTCCTCGAGCTCGCTGATCCGGTGACGCTTATTGAGTCCGAGGCCGACCAGAGTCGCCCTCTGATCCTTGGGGCGGCCGATCGGGCTGTGGATCTGAGTGACGCGGAGCGTCTTCTTGTCTTTGGCCATGGCGTCCTACTCCCGCGCCTCGGCCGCAGGCTCACGGCCGCCCAAGATGTCGGAGACCTTCTTGCCGCGGCGCTGAGCCACCGTTCTCGGGCTGGAGGAAGAAGTGAGCGCCTGGAAGGTCGCCTTGATCATGTTGTGCGGGTTGGAAGTGCCGACCGACTTTGCCACAACGTCATGGACGCCAAGCGCCTCGAAGACGGCACGCATGGGCCCCCCCGCGATGATGCCGGTACCGGCCGGAGCGGCGCGCAGCACTACCTTGCCGGCGCCGAAATGGCCATCGAGATCGTGATGCAGCGTGCGACCCTCACGCAGCGGCACGCGCACCATTGCGCGCTTTGCCTGTTCAGTCGCCTTGCGAATCGCCTCGGGCACCTCGCGTGCCTTGCCATGCCCGTGGCCGACCCGGCCGCGGCCGTCACCGACCACCACGATGGCGGCGAAGCCGAAGCGCCGACCGCCCTTCACCACCTTGGCGACGCGGTTGATGCCGACCAGCTTCTCGATCAGTTCCGGCTCGTCGCGATCGCGCGGCCGGCGATCTTCGCGCTGCTGGCGTCCGCCCTTGGGTCCTCGTGCCATATCGATCGATTCCTGACTAGAACGAAAGGCCGGCTTCGCGTGCCGCTTCGGCGAGCGACCGCACCCGGCCATGAAAGAGATAACGTCCGCGGTCGAAAATGACCTTCTCCACGCCAGCGGCCTTGGCGCGTTCGGCAAGCAGCTTGCCTACCTCGGCCGCAGCCTCCTTGCCGGCACCGCTCTTCATGCGCGCGCGCAGATCCTTGTCGAGACTGGAAGCGGCGGCCAGTGTGGCGCCCTTCACGTCATCGATCACCTGGGCATAGATATGTCGCCCCGAACGGAAGACCGACAGGCGCGGCCGGCCGTGGCTGCTTCGCTGCAGGCGCGCGCGTACCCGCTTGGTACGCTTCTCGCGCAGTTCCCTCGCGTTTCGCATGACTACTTCTTCTTGCCTTCCTTGCGCAGGATAGATTCGTCCGAGTACCTGACGCCCTTGCCTTTGTAGGGTTCCGGCGGCCGGTAACCGCGAATCACCGCCGCCACTTGGCCAATAAGCTGCTTGTCGGCGCCCGAGATGGCGATTGCGGTCGGCTTGTCGCACTTGACGGTGACACCGTCCGGAATCGGGAAGACCACATCGTGGCTGTAGCCAAGCTGCAGGTTCAGATTCTTGCCCTGCACTGCCGCACGATAGCCGACGCCGGTGATCTCCAGATCCTTTGTATAGCCCTTGGAGACGCCTTCGACCATGTTACGAATCCGCGCCCTTGCCGTGCCCCAGAGCGAGCGCGCGCGTTTGCTCTGGCTCAAGGGCTTCACCACCACCTTGGAATCCTCCAGCGTAACCGAAACTTCCGGCGCCGCCTCGTAGGCCAACTGGCCAAGTGGGCCCTTGGCGCTCACCAAGCGGCCGTCGATTTTCACTTCGACGCCTTGTGGCACGGCCACCGGGTTCTTACCGACACGAGACATGGCGAAACCAGCCTTCCTAGAACACCCGGCACAGGATCTCGCCGCCGACATTCGCGGCACGCGCTTCCTGGTCCGACATGACCCCCCGCGGCGTGGACAGGATCGTAATGCCCAAGCCGTTGTAATATTGGGGTAGTTCTCTGATCTTCGAGTACACTCGCTGACCTGGGCGCGAGATCCGAGCGATCCTCTGAATGACCGGTGAGCCCTCATGGTACTTGAGCTCGATCTCGATTTCCGAGACGCCGGGGCGGCTCTCTTCTACCCGATAGTTGCGGATGTAGCCTTCGCGCTTCAGCACGTCCAGCACATTCGCGCGCAGCCGCGAGGCCGGCGCACGCACGGTCGCCTTGCCTATCCGCTGGCCGTTGCGGATCCGTGTCAGCATATCCCCAAGGGGATCGCTCATCGTCATCGCCGCAATTCCTTTCTTACCAGCTCGACTTCACCATGCCCGGGATCTGGCCGATCGAGCCGAGCTCCCGAAGCGCGATGCGCGACAGCTTGAACTTGCGATAGAAGGCGCGCGGCCGGCCGGTCAGTTCGCAGCGGTTTCGAATCCGCACCTTCGAGCCGTTGCGCGGCAGCTTCGCGAGCTTCAGGGCCGCCTGGAAGCGCTCTTCCGGCGGCAGTCCGCGGTTGCCGACGATGGTCTTGAGCGCGGAGCGCTTGTTCGCCTGGCCCGCCGACATCTTGCGCCGCCGCTTGTTCTTCTCGATTGCGCTGGTCTTCGCCATAGAGGTCGTTCTCCTCGAACCTAGCTCGTAAACGGCATCTCGAAGCCCTTCAGCAGGGCCTTGGCCTCTGCGTCCGTCCGGGCCGTCGTGCATATGACGATGTCGAGGCCGCGCACGGCATCGACGGTGTCGTAGTCAATCTCCGGAAACACGATCTGCTCCTTCAAGCCGATCGCGTAGTTGCCACGTCCGTCGAAAGACTTCGGCGAGACGCCGCGGAAGTCGCGCACGCGGGGGAGCGCGATGGTGATCAAGCGATCCAGGAACTCGTACATGCGCTGGCGGCGCAGCGTCACCTTGCAGCCGATTGCCATGCCTTCGCGCAACTTGAAGGTCGCAATCGACTTGCGGGCACGCGTAACCACCGGCTTCTGACCGGTGATCTTGGTGAGATCGCCGACTGCGGCCTGGATCTTCTTTTGGTCGCTCGCGGCCTCACCGACGCCAATGTTGACGACGATCTTGTCGAGGCGCGGTACGGCCAAGGGGTTCTTGTAACCGAACTCCTTGGAGAGCTCGGTCTTCACCACCTTCTGATAATGGTCCTGGAAACGCGGAGTCATGACGAGCCTGCCTTACAGATCGATCGCTTCGCCGGAACGCCGGGCGTAGCGCACTTTGCGGCCCTTCTCGACCTTGTGGCCGATGCGCGTCGGCTTCTTGTCCTTGGGGTCGATGTGGGCGACGTTGGAAACATGTATCGGCGACTCGTGCTCGGAGATGCCGCCCGGGCCCGCCTGGCTGGCACGCTGGTGGCGCTTCACCACGTTGACGCCCTGGACCAGCAAGCGCGCCTCCTTGCGCAGCACACGCAGAACTTCGCCGCTCTTACCCTTATCGCGACCGGTGATGACGATCACCCTGTCGCCCTTCTTGATCTTGAACTTCTGGGCCATCATAGAACCTCGGGTGCGAGCGAGACGATCTTCATGAACTTCTTGGCTCTGAGCTCCCGCGTTACCGGTCCGAAGATACGGGTTCCGATGGGCTCGCCCTGGGCGTTGATCAGCACCGCGGCGTTGGTGTCGAAGCGGATCGCCGTGCCGTCGTCGCGGCGGATCTCCTTGGCCGTGCGGACGATCACCGCCTTGTGCACGTCGCCCTTCTTCACGCGGCCGCGCGGGATGGCTTCCTTGACCGAGACCACGATCACATCGCCAACGCCGGCGGTCTTGCGCTTGGAGCCGCCGAGCACCTTGATGCATTGCACGCGACGAGCGCCGGAATTATCGGCGACGTCGAGCTGGGTTTGCATCTGGATCATGGAACGTCTCTTTCCTTCAAGGTCGCGCTAGGCCGCAGAGGCCTCGTCGCCGACCACCTCCCAGCATTTGGTCTTGGAGAGCGGACGGCACTCCCGGATACGCACCTTGTCGCCCACCTTGCAGCTATCGGCTTCGTCGTGTGCCTGATACTTCTTCGAGCGCTTGATGAACTTCTTGTAGAGCGGATGCATCACGCGACGCTCGACAAGGACGGTAACCGTCTTGTCGCGCTTATCGCCGACCACGACTCCATACATCACACGGCGCGGCATGGTTCTGCGTCTCCTAGGAAGCGGCGCTCGCCTTGGCGGCGAGCTCTGTCTTGACGCGCGCGATATCGCGGCGCACCTGGCGGACACGGGCGCTGTTCTCGAGCTGACCGCTGGCCTTCTGGAAGCGCAGGTTGAACTGCTCCTTCCGGAGGCCGGCAAGCGCATCCTTCAGTTCATCCAGAGTCTTGGTCCTGAGTTCGACGGCTTTCATGGGCTTCAGCTCCCGGTCCCGAGACGCTTCACCATCTTGGTCCGCAGCGGCAGCTTGGCGGCGGCGAGCGCGAAGGCTTCGTTGGCGAGCTGCGTCGGTACGCCGTCGAGCTCGAACAAGACCCGGCCAGGCTTGATGCGCGCGGCCCACCACTCGGGCGTGCCCTTGCCAGAGCCCATGCGCACCTCAGCCGGCTTTTGCGAGATCGGCACATCCGGGAAGATGCGGATCCATAGCTTGCCGACGCGCTTCATGTGTCGCGTGATCGTGCGGCGAGCGGCTTCGAGCTGGCGCGCCGAGATGCGGCCCGGCTCGAGCGCTTTCAGGCCGTAAGAGCCGAAGGCGAGCTGATGGCCGCCCTTGGCCTTGCCGTGAATGCGCCCTTTGTGGGCCTTGCGGTATTTGGTCCGCTTCGGTTGCAACATGGTCTTAAGTCCTAAATCTCTTCAGCCGACTTAGCGCCCGGGCTGGTTTTCCTGCGCGCGCTTGTCCTGGGCCAGCGGATCGTGGGCCATGATCTCGCCCTCGAAGACCCAGACCTTGACGCCGCAGGTGCCGTAAGTGGTCTTGGCCGTTGCCTCGCCGAAATCGACATCGGCTCGCAGCGTGTGGAGTGGCACCCGGCCCTCGCGATACCACTCGGAGCGCGCGATTTCGGCACCGCCCAAGCGGCCGCCGCAGTTGATGCGGATTCCCTCGGCACCCAAACGCATCGCCGACTGCACAGCGCGCTTCATGGCGCGGCGGAAAGCGACCCGGCGCTCGAGCTGGTTGGCGATGTTCTCGGCCACCAGCCGCGCCTCGATTTCAGGCTTGCGGATCTCGACAATGTTGAGATGCACCTCACTGCCGGTCATCTTCTGCAAGTCGAGCCGTAGCTTGTCGATATCCTGGCCCTTCTTGCCGATCACGACTCCCGGACGCGCAGTGTGGATGGTAATGCGCGCCTTCTTGGCCGGACGCTCGATCACGATACGCGACACGCCAGCCTGCGACAGACGATCCCGCAGGAACTTGCGGATCTTCAGGTCCTCGTGCAGCAAGGCCGCGTAGTCGGTGTCGGCGTACCAGCGCGAGTCCCAGGTG
>JBOHKJ010000215.1:0-6751 GCA_050728975.1 Kiloniellales bacterium
GTGCTGCGCCGCATCCTGATGCCGATGGGTGTGACCGACTCCATCGAGTTCCTGGTCGACAAGCTCAAGACCTCGAAGAGCAATTCCGACTTCTTCGCCGCGATGAATCAGTAGGCCGCGCCCGCCCTCGGCGCCCGATCCCGCTCTGATAAACACGGTTTTTCAAAGGCATAGCTTGTAGACTTATAATGAGCTTGCTTATAGTAAGCATGCTCATTATATCCGGTTCCGATGACCGCGCCCGCCGATCAAAGCTTCGGTTTCCTTCTCAGCGACACCGCGCGACTCTTGCGCCGCAGGTTCGACGCCAAGGCGCGCGGACTCGGCCTGACCCGTGCCCAATGGCGGGTCCTTGCCTACCTCGCACGCCAGAATGGGCGCCAGCAGTGCGAGCTTGCCGAGGTTCTGGAGGTCGAGCCAATCACGCTTTCCCGCTTGATCGACCGCATGGAAGACGGCGGCTGGGTCGAGCGGCGTCCCGACCCCGGCGACCGCCGCGCGCATCTCGTCTTCATGAGCGAAAAGGCGCCCCCAGCGCTGGCGCGCATGCATCAGCTAGCCGAAGTGGTCTACGCCGAAGCCTTCGCGGGACTGCCGCCGAAAACCCGCCAGGAGTTGACAGCTTTGCTGGCGGCCCTTCACGACAACCTCGCCTGCAGAAGCGCCACACCCGACGCCGCCTCGGCTTGACCTCGCGCGGAATCGACGGACGTCATCACCATGAGCAGCGACACCGACGAGGCAACGCCAGGACTGCAGCTGTCGCAGGCGCCGAGTCTGCCGGAGCCGGCCAAGGCCGCCGGCGTTCCCATGGCGCCCCTGGAATCGCAAGCAAGGGCGCGCCGGCCCTGGCTGCGGTTCCTGGTCATGCTGGTTGTGCCGGCCGCCCTGGCGCTGGCTGGCGCCTATGTCTATGTCACCGGCGGCCGTTACGCGGCTACCGACAACGCTTATCTGCAGCAGACCAAGGTCACGATCGCCCCCGAGGTTTCCGGCAGCATCGCCGAGGTCGCGGTGGGCGAGAACGAGGCTGTCGAAACCGGACAGCTGATTTTCCGTTTCGACGAGGCTCCCTTCCGGGTGGCGCTGCAGCAGACCGAAGCGGCGGTCGCGGCGGCCCGTCTCCAAGTCGAGGGGTATCGCGCCGACTATCGCGAGAGCCTGGCCGAGGCACGCTCGGCGGAGGAAAGCCTCGCATTCCGCAGCAAGGAATTCGTCCGCCAGGAGCAGCTGCTGAAAAGCGGCTACGCCGCGCAGGCCAAATACGACCAGGCGCGCCACGATCTTCAGTCCGCGCGGGGAGAACTGGCGCGCGCGCGTCAGGCCGCGGCCAGCAACCTGGCCGCCCTCGGCGGCGATCCGAATCTCCCTGCCGATCGCCATCCGCTGGTCCGCGAGGCGATCGCGCGGCGCGCTGCCGCCGAGCTCGACCTTGCCCATAGCAGCGTACACGCGGCCTCCGCGGGCATCGTCACCAAGACAGGCCGTCTCCATCCCGGCGAATATCTGGCCGCGGGCACTCCGGTCGCGAGCCTGGTGGTCGCGGACGACAGCTGGGTCGAGGCGAACTTCAAGGAAACGGATCTCGCGAACATGAAGGTCGGCCAGAGCGCGACCATCGAGTTCGACAGCTATCCCGGCCGTGTGTTCGACGCCAGGATCGAGAGCATCGGCGCCGGGACCGGCGCCGAATTCTCATTGCTGCCGGCGCAGAACGCGACCGGCAACTGGGTGAAAGTGGTGCAACGCGTGCCGGTGCGCCTGCGGCTCGTTGCGGCGGATTCCGATGTCGTGCTGCGGACCGGACTCAGCGCCGAGGTCACGGTCGACACCGGCGTGACGCGCCCGCTTCCCGGCCCCTTCCGTTCTGCGCTTGCCTGGAGCGGGCTCGCCGAGGATGCGCCGCCGGAGTAGTCCCTGCGGCAACGAGCTTCGATGTCCAGCGCCACCCAGGTGCAACGAGTGGCCGGAAGCCACGACGAGACGCCGCCGGCGATCGTGACGCGGCATCGCGGCATGATCACCGTTGCAATCATGCTGGCGACCGTCATGCAGGTGCTCGATACGACGATCGCCAACGTCGCGCTGCCGTCGATGCGCGGCAGCCTCGGCGCCGCCCAGGACACCATCACCTGGGTGCTAACGTCTTACATCGTCGCTGCCGCGATCATGACGCCGGCGACCGGTTGGCTCGCCGATCGCCTCGGCCGCAAGCGCCTGTTCCTGATTGCGGTCGGCGGCTTCACCGTTGCGTCGATGCTCTGTGGGCTCGCCGGCTCGCTCGAGCAGATGGTGGTCTTCCGCCTGCTACAGGGAATGTGCGGTGCGGCGCTGGTGCCGCTGTCGCAGGCGGTGCTGCTCGACATCAACCCCAGGGAGCGTCATGGGCAGGCGATGGCGATGTGGGGTGCTGGCATCATGGTTGGCCCGATCGCCGGCCCGGTACTCGGCGGCTGGCTCACGGACGCCTTCGACTGGCGCTGGTGCTTCTACATCAATTTGCCGGTCGGGCTGCTCGCCTATCTCGGCGTGCTGCTGTACCTGCCGGAGACCGAGCGGCGTCATCGGCGCTTCGACTTCTTCGGTTTTGCCATGCTCGGTCTCGCCATTGGCGCCCTTCAGATGATGCTCGATCGGGGCGAACAGCTGGACTGGTTCGGCTCGCGCGAAATCTGGATCGAGCTCGCCATCATGCTGACCGGGTTCTGGGTCTTCGGCGTTCACACCGTGACCGACAGGATGCCTTTCATCGACCCGCAGATATTCCGCGACCGGAACTTCGTCGCCGGCCTCGTTTTCATCTTCCTGATCGGAACCATTCTTCTTGCCTCGATGGCCTTGCTGCCGCCGATGCTGCAGAACTTGATGGGCTATCCCACCGTCACGACCGGACTGGTGCTGGCGCCGCGCGGCGTCGGCACCGTGATCTCGATGATTCTGGTCGGGCGGCTGGTGCGCAAGGTCGACACCCGAATCCTGATTTTCTTCGGCCTGCTGCTGACGGCGTTGTCGCTATGGCAGATGACGGGCTTCACGATCGCTATGGATCGCTGGCCGATCGTCTGGAGCGGTGTCGTGCAGGGGCTGGGCCTGGGGCTGGTCTTCGTGCCGCTCAGCACGCTTGCGTTCGCCACGCTCGATCCGCGCTTTCGCACCGATGCGACGAGCCTCTTCTCGCTGGTGCGCAATCTCGGCAGCAGCCTCGGTATCTCGGTCGTGGTGACGCTGCTCGCGCAGTACACTCAGCTCAATCACGCCGAGTTGAGCGAGCGCGTGACGCCGTTCGAGCTGCCGCTCTATGGCCAGACCCTGGATGCGATGAGCAGGACCGGGGCCGCGCTCTTTGCGTCGATCGATGCCGAGGTCAATCGCCAGGCGGCCATGATCGCGTACCTCAACGACTTCAAGCTGATGATGCTTGTTACTCTGGGCGCGATTCCGCTGCTACTGCTGCTGCGCGCGCCGCGCCGCGTGCCGGCGATCAAAGCGGCGGTGGACTAGAGCCAATTCACCGCGACGATGGATCGCCCCGTCGACAATTCCAATTGGGACGATTCCGTCGATCCCGGATCTGCGCTAAGGCAGCAGCACGGTCGAGCCGGTGGTCTTGTGCGCTTCGAGATCGCGGTGCGCCTGCGCCGTGCTCTTCAGCGGATAGCGCTGCTTGACCTCGATCGTGACGGCGCCGGACAGCACCGCCTGGAACAGCTCGTTGGCCGTGCCCACCAGATCGTCGCGTCTGGCGGTGTAGGTCATCAAGGTCGGGCGCGTGAAATAGAGCGAGCCCTTCTGCGACAGCTCGAGCGGATTGACCGCCTTGATCGGGCCCGAGGCGTTGCCGTAGTTCACGTAGGTGCCGAGCGGCCGGATGCTGTCGAGCGACTGCTTGTAGACCGACTTGCCGACGCCGTCGTAAACCACGGCGACGCCGGCACCCTCGGTGATCTCACGCACCTTCTCGGCGAGCTTCTTCTGCTTGTTATAGTCGATCACCACTTCGCAGCCGTGCGCTTCCGCCTGCGCCACCTTCTCTGCACCGCCGGCGGTGCCGATGACGCGCGCGCCGAGATGCTTCAGCCACTGCGCGGCGATCGAGCCGACACCGCCAGCGGCGGCATGCAGCAGAACCCACTCCCCCTTCTGGACGCGATAGGTACGGCGGATCAGATACTGCGCGGTCATGCCCTTCAGCATCATCGCCGCGGCCTGCTCGTCGGCGATCCCTTCGGGGATCTTGACGACGCGCGCCGCCGGAATCAGGCGCTGCTGCGCATAGGCACCGACTAGCGGTGCATAGGCGACGCGGTCGCCCGGCTTGAACTCGTGTACCTCGGGTCCGACCGCTTCGACGATGCCCGCCGCTTCCGTACCGATGGTCGCCGGATAGGACGGCAGCTTGTAGAGACCGGTGCGGTGATAGACGTCGATGAAGTTGAGGCCGATCGCGGTCTGCCGCAGCAGCAGCTCACCGGGCCCCGGCTTGCCGAGCTTGACCTTCTCCCACTTCAGCGCGCGCTCGGTGCCGGGACGATGGATGCGAATGGCGTAGGTCACGAGCCGAGCGCCTTGTTGAGGAATTCGAGCGAGCGCCGGTTGGCGAGATCGGCGGCCTCCTTGTCGTAGTGCTCGCCGCCGACCCGGGCGAAGGCGTGGTCCTGTCCGGCGTAGGAATGGATCGTGACCTGCGGATGCTTGGCCAGCGCTTCCTTGACCTTGGCCTGGGCATCCGGAGGGACGAAGCGGTCCTTCTCGGCGATGTGCAGCATCAGCGGCTTCGCGATGCTCCTCGCCTCGCCCAGCAGCTCGTCGAGGCCCACGCCATAGTAGGCGACGCAGGCGTCGGCATCCGAGCGGGTTGCCATCAGATAGGAGACCTTGCCGCCGAGGCAGTAGCCGATCGAGCCGGCCTTGCCGGTGCAGTCCTTGCTCTGGCGCAGCTCGGCCAGGGTGGTCTTCATGTCGTCGATACCGCGGTCGACGTCGAACAGGCCGAACAGCTCGAAGGCGCGCTTCCACTCGGCTTCGGTCTTGTCGGTGATCTGAATTCCCGGCTCGATGCGCCAGAAGAGATCCGGACAGACGGCGAGGAACCCGGCGCCGGCCAGCCAGTCGCATGTCTGCCGCATGACCTCGTTGACGCCGAAGATCTCCTGGGCGACCACCAGCCCCGGGGCCGGCAGCTTGGACGGCTTGGCGACATAGGCGCTGAAGCTGACGCCGCCGGCCGCGATCGTTATGTCGGGCATGCTCTTGTCTCCTCCCAAGGATGCGCGGGCCCTCATCCCGACGTCGCACCGGCGCATCCGCTTGGCCGAGAGATTAACGGCTGCCCCCCGGCCTGTCACGGGCGCCGGGATTCGCGTGGCCTATAGCAGCAGCGCGCCCTCGTGGCGCAGCAGCGCCGCCTTGGTTTCGACCCCGGCGCCGCCGCTGTAGCCGCCGAGCTGGCCCTTGGCCGCCACCACCCGGTGACAGGGAATGAAGACCGGCAGCGGATTGGCGCCGCAGGCCTGGCCGATCTCCTGGGGCATGGCCGAAAGCGCGGCGGCGAGCGTGCCGTAGGTCCGGGTCTCGCCGAAGGGGATGGCGCTCATGGCCGCCAGCACTGCGCGCTCGAAGGTGCCGACCGCCGGTTCGAGGGGCAGCTCGAAGCTGCGCCGGCGCCGGGCAAAGTAGTCGGCGAGCTGGCGCTCGGCCTCGACCAGCAAATCGCAGTCGGCGTCTTCGGGCGCGGACTCGTCGGATCCGATCCAGGCGGCCGAGACGAGCGCGCCGTCGCGCGCTTCGAGCCGCAGGCGCCCGAACGGGCTGTCGACCACGCGCCGCGCGGCGGCCTTTGGGGCCTTTTCAGCCATCGAGCGCCGTCCCCAGCGCCTTTGCCGCGGTGATCGGCAGCGAGCAGCTCTGGGCCCGGCAGAGATAGGCCGTGACCTTGCCGCTCTTGCGCTCGCGCCCCTCGGCCGGGTGCCCGGCCGGCAGCTTGCCGGTGTCGCTCGCGACCGTCAGCACGGCGTTCGGCAGGGAGCGCGCGTGAACCTGCCGCAGCAAATCTTCGGTCGCCGTTTCGCCGCGCCTGCCGAGGATGACGATCTCGAGCGCCCGGTCGAGCAGCTCGCAGCCGGCGAGCAGGGTCGCCAAGGGCAGCACCGCACGCTCCAGGTCGCCGGAGAAGGCGGTCAGCAGCGCCTCGGCGCGCTCCCGGTAGTGCGCCTTGCCAGTCAGGTAGTGGAGCCGGGCGAGCACCGCGACCAGCGCGCCATTGCCCGCAGGGGTCGCGGAATCGAACGCGGTCTTGCTGCGCAACAGGAGATCCTCGGCCGCGCGGTCGGTGAAGAAGTAGCCGCCGTTGGCCTGGTCCCAGAACTGCCGCTCGAGATAGGTGACCCAGCCCTCGGCGCGCTCCAGATAGTCGTTGCGCCCGGTCGCCTCGTAGAGCGCGAGCGCCGCCTCGCCCATGAAGGCATAGTCGTCAAGCGTGGCGCGATGGCGCGCTTCTCCCCGGCGCCAGGCATGCAGCAAGACGCCTCCGGCGCCGCTCATTTGCTCGATGACGAAGGCGAAAGCGCGCTCAGCGGCGGCCAGCCAATCGGGCGCCGCAAATGCCGGCGCGGCGCGGGCGAGCGCGGCAATCATCAGCCCGTTCCAATCGGCCAGCACCTTGTCGTCGCGGCCCGGGCGGATGCGGGTCTCTCTTTCGTGAAGCAGCACCGCGCGCGCCGCGGCGAGCTTGGCCTCGCCCGCGGCATCGAGG
>JBOHKJ010000216.1:0-7431 GCA_050728975.1 Kiloniellales bacterium
CAGAAACCCTGATTCGCTGAACGGATAGCATGGCGGTTCAAAAAGCCGTACCGCCAGCGGCGACTATCGGAGATCACCCGAGGGCAGTGGAGTCGGCTGGTGAGCCGCCCCTCTGCGTCGACCTTGACGGTACGCTGATCCGTTCTGACCTTTTCATCGAAAGTCTCTTTGCGGCCCTGCGGGCCGATTTTTCGCTTATCTTCCGCCTTCCGTTCATTCTCGCGAGAGGGCGCGCTGCGCTCAAGACCGAGCTCGCCGAGCGATCTGTCATCGATTCGTCGCGGCTGCCGTACAACGACACAGTCTTATCATTCATAAGGGAACAGCGAAAACTGGGGCGCCAAGTCGTGCTGGCATCGGCGTCGCACCGTCGGCTGGTTGAGTCTGTTGCCAGCCATCTCGGCCTATTTGATGCCGTCGAAGCGACCGAAGGCGATACCAATCTCAAAGCGGAAAGAAAGGCGGAGCGCCTCGTTGCCCGTTTTGGCGACAAGGGCTTCGACTACATCGGAGACTGCGCCGCCGATATCCCAGTTTGGGCACACGCGCGTCGCAAGCTGGTGGTCGGCAGTAGATGGCCCGCCAGCGAATGGGACGGCAGCGACCCACCGATCCACCTCGCGACCGTGTCTCCGAAATTGCGGGACATTGTCGATCAAATGAGGATCTATCAGTGGGTGAAGAACCTGTTGGTTTTCACCGTTCCGATCGCCACCCTGGCGTTCGCAGACATTGACATCTGGATAAGAGCCAGCCTTGCATTTCTTGCGTTCGGGTTCTGCGCCTCCGGCGTCTATGTCTTGAACGATCTCCTCGATCTCCAGGCGGACCGCGCCGATCGGCGTAAGCGCCAACGACCCTTCGCGTCCGGTCGTCTCCCTTTGGCGCTCGGCGTCAACTTGGTGCCGCTTCTACTCCTCGCCGCCGCGGTTGTCGCGGCGCTTCTGCCGCCACTCTTTAGCTTCGTCCTTGCAACCTATTTTGTGACCACCTGCGCCTACTCGTTTTGGCTCAAGCGTAAGATGCTCGTCGACGTGTTTGCGCTAGCTTCGCTCTATACGTTGCGACTCATGGCCGGGGCGGCTGCTGTCAGCATTTTTCCGTCATATTGGCTTTTGGCATTCTCGATGCTGCTTTTTCTGAGCCTTGCCATGGTGAAGCGCTATGCAGAGCTCGTTGAATCCCAAGTTCACGATCGAGAGCTGACGCCGGGGCGGTTTTACCGAGAGTCCGACTTGGATGTGCTCGCGAGCCTCGGCTGCTCGTCTGCGTTCGCCGCTGTCTTGGTGCTTGCCTTCTACATCAACAGCGCGGAGGTCATGCCCGCCTATCGGATTCCGGAAGCGATGTGGCTCCTCTGCCCGCTGCTCCTGTACTGGCTTAGTCGCCTATGGATCATGTCTCGACGCGGTTGGATGGACGATGACCCGATCCTCTTTGCCTTTCGTGACAACGTGAGCAGAATCGTTGTGGGTCTCAGTGGTATCGTATTCCTCGTTGCAGTCTTTGGGCCGCCGACGATTCTTCATTGACACATCGCATGGTCGTCGCGCCGGTAACCGAGCTGCCAGCCGTTTGTTACGAGCTGTGAGCGCGGGCGCGGAGGAAGTCGGTCACGATGCGGGCTATCCCGCGCGCGAGCAGATCGTCGAGCGCGTCCACGAAGGTTTCGATGTGCTCTCGCTGGACAATAAGTGGCGGCTCGAGCCGGATGACGTTCCGGTTGTATTCGGTGAAGGCAATCAGGATTCCGTAGTCCCTGAGCAGTAAGGCGCCCAGAAATCCGCATAGACTGCCTTTGAGCTTCTCGTCCAGTATCGAGACGGCCTGACGCAAGCCAAAAGGAAGCGTCTGACTGAAATCGCAAAATTCCAGGCCGACCATCAACCCGCGGCCGCGCACGTCGGCAATCAGGCTGGGATACTTGGCTTTTAATTCTTTGAGCCGAGCCAACAGAAGCTCGCCCATATCCTCGGCGTTCTGTATGAGCCTCTCGTCATACAGAATATTCAGCGCCTCGATCGCGGTGCAGCAGGCCTCACCTATGCCGCCGAAGGTGGCAGGCCCATGGATCAAGGCCGTCTTCGGTTGGCCGTAGGCCTTCATATAGACCTCACGCCGCGCGATCATAGCCGCCATGGCGCACTTGCCGCCTCCCAGGGACTTGGCCAGCGCGGTAACGTCCGGGATCACGCCGGCATGCTCGAAGGCGAAGAAACGGCCGGTTCGACCGAGGCCGCATTGCACCTCATCGGCGACCCACAGAATCCCCGTGCGATCGCATAGGGAGCGCAAGGCCCGCCAGAAGTCGTCGGTGGCCGCGACAATACCGGCACCGCCCTGAATCGTTTCCAAAACGACGATCCCGATCGATGGGTCGGCCTCGACCGTCTGCGCGATGGCGTCGATATCTCCGAACGGCACGCGAGCGGTGTTCTCAAGTAGTGCGAAGCTCGAGCGATACAGCGGCGAATCTGTAATCGATAGCGCCCCTTTCGTCTTACCGTGAAAGGAGTTCTCGGCGTAGACGATCCTGGAGCGCTTTGGCCCTTGGGCTTTCTCCGCCACCTTAACGGCAGCCTCCATCGCCTCCGATCCGGTCGAGCCCAGAAAGATCATGCTGAGGGCGCCCGGCGCGATCGCGGCTAGGTTGTAGGCGAGGGCGCTTGCATACTGCGACAGGAACGCCATCGCTATTTCGTGCCGCTTCTCGTCTTGGAACTCCTTTCGGACCGCGAGAATCCGAGGATGATTGTGGCCGAAGGCAAGCGACCCGAATCCCCCGAAGAAATCGAGAATCTTCCGCCCGCCTCGCTCGATGTAGTACATGCCCTCGGCGCGCTCGACGATCACACGATGAAATCCGAGCAGCTTCATGAAATGCAGCTGGCCGGGATTCAGATGATCTGAGAAGAGTTCGCTTATCCTCTTGAGGTCGAGATTCTTGGCGTCGTCGACCGACAGTAACGGCGGCTTGGAGATCTTGTTCGACACAACGACATCCATAGGAATATGTCAGCTCACCCAGGTTTGTGCGGCAGATCGGTAGCGATAGGGGGAGGCCGGACGGCCCCTCCGGCACCGATTTCCCTTCCGCTTCGGTACTCGCGGTACGCAGCGAGCAACATATCGTCGTCTTTGTAGCGCGGCTGCCACCCAAGCTCATTCTTAGCCTTGGATGTATCGAGAATACAGGCCTCGTCGGCGATCAGATATTGTTCGGGATCCATCAGCGGCAGATTGATCCGGTCTAACGCCGTGAGCAGCGCTTTTACCAGGGCAGCAGGCGTCGGAACGAGGAACGAGCGACTACCGGCCTCCCTTATGAGGCGGGTGAGTAGCTCCCGCACGGATGGGGGGTCGTCAGACCCGATGTTGTACTCGGCATTCGGAAAGCCAGCCTTCCATGCTGAGACAGCAGCGCTGGCGCAGTCGTATACGGAGATAAATTGATACTGATTGCGGCCGGATCCGATCATCGGGACTGGCAGATTGTTCTCGACTAGCTTAAAGAGCTTGGCCAGGATACCGAGCCGGCCCGGTCCAATGATGAGGCGCGGCCGGAAGATGGAGATCATCATGCCGTGATCGCGATAGCGGCGGCAGAGTTCTTCGGTTGCCAGCTTGCTGTGCCCGTACTCGCCCAGCGGAACGGTGGGTGAATCCTCGGGCTGTGGGACGCGAGTAGCGTGCCCGTAGATCATGTCAGTGGTGAACTGGACGAGCCGCCGGCAGCCGTTCGCCTCCATGTGTGCGAGAATGTGCTCGGCGCCCCTGTAGTTGACCGGCCAAAAGAAGTCATAGCGGGCGGACCGCGGCATGATCGGGCTGAGCATGCGCGCAGCCATGTTGTAGACAACGTCGTCGGGTGCAAGGGGCAGCGCAGCCAGGGCGGCCCGGTCGGTGATGTCGAGCCCGACGAACGACGCTCGAGGATAGATCTCAAGTTCGCTTCTGGCGACGTCCGCGACAATGACCTCCTGCCCAAGTCGCAGTAGGTCGACGGCAATATACCGTCCCACGAAGCCGTCGCCGCCGAAGATGACGTGTTTCATGTGGTCAACGTCGTTGTCGGCTAGCGAAGGCCGAGCGTGTCAATCAACTCTTGGAGACTAGCACCGTTCCAAGGCAGATCAAAGCGATGCCGGCAACCCGAATGAGGTTAACGTTTTCATTGAAAACGAAGTAGGCATAAGCCGTCACTACGACATAGGCGAGGCTGAGAAACGGGTAGGCGAAGCTGAGGTCGACACGCGACAGCACGACGAGATGCGATGCCATGCTGACGACAAAGGTGAAGAGGCCTGCGATGACGAAGGGGTTGAGTGCAGTCCGCCAGAATGAGCTCAGCAGCAAGGTGGGGTCGATGGACAGGTGCCCTACCGAATTCATGCCGCGTTTAAGCATGATCTGGGCCGCGGCGTTGGTCAGGACGGTGAACAGAATCAGGGGAAGAATCTTGATCACGAGCGCCCTTTCTTGCTCTTGGCTAGCGGCCAGGAACGCGCCGCTCACCATAATCACACCTGGTGTCGTGGTTGAGAATTTCTGGCATTCGCGGTTAATGGTTCAACAGAGCCACCCGTCGCCGAAACGAAGAGCTGAAACCGGGGTCAATAAACGAGCTGAACTCCGTCCAACAGGGGTAGTAGCGTTGGAACCGTTCGGCCGACATCCGACCGTCTTTTGCTGGATAGACGCGGCCGCCAGCAGCCACGGTGATACCATCGAGGCGATCGAGTAAGGCAAGCGTCCGCCCGCCTCGATTGGGAAGGTCGAGAGCGACAGTTGTCCCCTCGCAAGGAAACGACAGCATGCCAGGAGACGGCAAATTTCCGAAAGTTTTTAGCACAGAAAGTATCGGCTCCTCTCCCGCCGCGGAAACGCATTGGAGCAGTGCGGTGGTGGCCTGTTGCGCCATCTGTGGGGGGATCACGCACTGATATTGATAGAATCCTCGCCGGCCGTGTAGGCGATTCCAACCGCCGATGGCGTCCAGGGGATAGAAGATCTTTTCGTAAGGCACCAAACGCCGTACGACTTGTCGGTGGATGAGCCTGCGCGCGTACAAGAGGTTCAAGCCACGTGTGGTTAGGCGATTGAAGAGCGAGAACGGGGGAGTTACGGGAATAGCGAAGCGCGGCTTAGCGCGCGGCGAAGGGCGAGGCGAAAGCGTGCGCATGGGCGCGTGATTGGCTCGCATGAAGATCCCTCGCCCCACGCGTCCGCCACCTGCGAGGCAGTCTATCCAGGCAACCGTGTACTCCCAATCGGCCTGAGACTGCTCCGCGAGAGCGTGGAACTCGTCAGCGTCCTCAAAGCGGATCTGCTCTACCTGCAGCATGAGGCTCGAGACGCGTCGAAGCCCAAGTGTGGCTGAGAGGATCAAGCCCGTCAAACCCAGGCCGCCGATAGTGGCCCTGAATAACTCGATATTGCGCTCGGGCGAGCAAGTATGCACAGCACCATCCGAGCGCATCAACTCTATGCTGCGGATGTGTCGGCCAAAAGTACCAAACGAGTGGTGATTCTTGCCATGCACGTCATTGGCTATCGCGCCGCCGAGAGTAACGAACCGGGTTCCAGGGCTGACTGGTGGAAACCAACCCGGATCGTTCGAACATCGCTCTGACAGCTGTTCAAGAATCTGCGCAAGCGTTACCCCAGCCTCGCAGGTGAGCTCCCCTGTCTGATTGTCGAAGGCGATGATCCGATTGAGATTGGTCATGTCGATCAACACACCATCGGCATTCAAGCATGTGTCGCCGTAGGAGCGTCCGAGGCCGTAGCCGAGTACCGGCCGATCGCGGTTAGCTTGAAGGATGGCGGGAAGTGCGGCCCTGTCCACAGGCTTTGCCACATCGTGGTGAAACCGATGAACGCGCCCCCAAGAAAGGTAGCCGTCCGTCGGCAGCGCCAGCATTGCCGACGAGCGTGTGGCCGAAGACCTAGGGTTGCGAGGTTGAATCACGAGGACGAGCGCTCCTAGACCCGGCCATAAACATCCTCGAGACGCACGATATCGTCCTCGCCGAGGTAACTGCCATTCTGAACCTCGATCACCTGCAAGAGCTCGGTGCCTGGATTGGCAAGGCGATGGGGTTGGCTCACGGCGATATCGATCGACTCGTTGGTTTGCAAGCGAAACCGTTCGTCGCCGCGCGTTACCTCGGCCTCACCTTGGACCACCGTCCAATGCTCTGCCCTATGGTGGTGGTACTGCAGCGACAGGGCTGCGCCGGGCTTGACAGTCAACGTCTTCACTTGGAAGCGCGGCCCTTGCGCGAGAGTGGTGTATGAGCCCCAAGGTCGCTGCACCGTCGGATAGACGCTGGTTTGGCTATAACCCTCGGCAGATAGTCGGTCGACGAGAGCCTTGATCGAATCGAGCTGGTCGCGCGCGGCAACTAGAACCGCGTCTTCCGTACTAATTACGATCGTGTCCTTGACACCGACTGCGACGGTCAGTGGACCCGATGCGTTATGAACATAGGAGCCGGAGGCACCGTGGAGGACCACGTCGCCGATGCTGACATTGCCGGCGTCGTCCTTGCGACCCTGTTCCCACAGGGCGTTCCAGGATCCGATGTCGCTCCACTCGAAGTCGACAGGCAACACCGCCGCGCGATCAGTCCGCTCCATGACGGCGTAGTCCAATGATATGTTGGGCGCCTTGGCATAGGCGGCCGTATCGAGGCGCAGAGCCCCCCCGACAGACACCGCTTTCGACAGCGCCGCTTCAGCGGCCCGAAGCACATCCGGTGCCAGCCGTTCCATCTCCGCGATAAGCGTCTTCGCGGAGAACAGAAACAACCCGCTATTCCAGCAATGGCGTCCGCTATGAAGGAACGAATCGGCAAGCGCTGCAGCGGGCTTCTCTACAAACCCGGCCACGGGAACGGGTTCTCCCAAGAACTGACCGGGGTGGCTCAGTTCGATGTAGCCGTAACCTGTGTCCGCTCTGGTCGGTACGATACCGAAGATGACGAGCCGACCGCTCAGGGCTGCGGGGGCCGCCCTCGCCATGGCACTCTGGAATCCAACGACATCGGGGATTCTGTGGTCTGACGGCAGCAGGAGAAGCAAGGGATCCGATGCTGCATCGGCATCCTGCAGACTGGCTAGTGCCGCGATCGCAGCAGCCGGAGCCGTATTGCGACCTTTCGGCTCAAGCACAACCTGGTCGAGCGTGAACGCCGCCTGACGAAATAGCTCGGCGAACAGGAAGCCGTGCGCCTCGCCGCAGATTAGCCACGGAGCCGCAAATCCTTCGCCAGAGATCCTATGGGCAGTCTCTACGACCAGCGCATCGCGGCCACCAAGTGCTAGAAGCGGCTTGGGTTGGGCCTGGCGCGACAGGGGCCAGAGACGGGTGCCGCTGCCACCGCAGAGAATGACCGGCCGTATTTTCGTGTCACTGCGCATCGCTCG
>JBOHKJ010000217.1:0-3353 GCA_050728975.1 Kiloniellales bacterium
GAGGGCGCGGTCCCCGGCAGCAAGACGCTGCTCGGGCAATGACGATGACGGAGACGATCGCCCGCGGCGGCGAGGCCGGCGGCGACACGCTCGCCCGCTTCGCCCGCGCCGAGAGCCAGCGCCGCGCCTGGGACGCGCTGCTCGACGAGGCCTACCGCTACGCGCTGCCCAACCACGCCACTCACGCGCAGCAGGGCCGCGGCGAGCGGCGCGACCGCGAGGTCTACGACGCCACGGCGGTCAACGCCGTGCAGTGGAAGAAGGCGCGCCTCCACGGCCAGCTCTTCCCGCCGTTCCGCGCCTGGATGGACTTCGAGGCCGAGCCGCGCGCGCTCGATAGCGTGCTGGCTGGCGGGCTGGGCGGCGAACTGGGCGCCGCGCTCGCCGATCCGGCGCTGGCGCGGCGCTGGCAGCTCTACCTGGCCGACGCGCGCGCCAAGTTCCACGCCGCCATCGAAGCCAGCAACTTCCACATCGAGATCGATCCGGCGCTGGCCGAGGCCTGCATCTCGACCGGCTGCATCCTGGTCCAGGCCGGAGCGCCCGAGGCGCCGCTCGCCTTCGAAGCGGTGCCGCTCGCGCAACTGGTGCCCGAGGAGGCCGCCGACGGCACGATCCGCACGCTGTTCCGGCGCCGCCGCGTCAAGCCCGAAGAGGTGGCGCTGCTGTGGCCCGACGCGAGCCTGCCTGCGGAGATAAAGAGCGCCGCGTCGCGCGGCGCGCGCGAGCTCGAGCTGATCGAGGCGCTGCTTCACGAGCCGCCGCACCACAACGGGGCCGACGGGTCGACGCGCTACGAGCTGTGGCTGCCCGCTGCCGCCTCCGGCGGGCGCCTGCTGCTGACGCGGCGCTACGAGGTCTCGCCGGCGATCGTCTTCCGCATGGACAAGGCGCCGGGCGAGGCGCTCGGCCGCGGCCCGGTGCTGAACGTGCTGGGCGACATCAAGACCGCCAACAAGGTGGTCGAGCTGGTGCTGAAGAACGCCTCGATCGCGGTTACCGGCATCTGGCAGGCCGAGGACGACGGGGTGCTGAACCCCGCCAACGTGCGCCTGGTGCCGGGCGCGGTCATTCCCAAGGCGGTCGGCTCGGCGGGGCTGACCCCGCTCGCCCCGCCGGGACGCTTCGACGTCTCGCAACTGGTGCTCGCCGGCCTGCAGGAGAGCATCCGGCGCGGCATCATGGGCCCGAGCCTGCCGCCGGCAGACGAGCGCGGCCGCACCGCCTTCGAGATCGACCAGCGGGTGGCGGAGCGCGAGGCGGTCGAGCTGCCGATGTCGCTGCGCCTGCTCTCGGAGCTCGACCGGCCGCTGGCGCGGCGCGTGCTGGCGATCCTGATGGCGCCGGCGATGGCCGGCTCGCCCGACTACATCGCGCCCTTCGAGGCGGACGGACGGCGCCTCGCGCCGCGGCCGAGCTCGCCGCTGATCCGCCTGCAGGATCGCGCCGAGGCGGCCGCCGCCCAGCGCGCCTATCTCGCCGCCGCCGCGGCCTTCCCCGATCTGGTCGGCGCGGTGGTGAACCGCGCGCGCTACCTGCGCGATTTCCTGGCGCGCAACGGCTTCCCGCCGGAGCACCTGAGCGCGCCCGGCCTGGACGCAGCGGGGCTCGCCTCGTCGGGCCTCGCTGAAATTGTTGAGCAGGAGTAGCGCCATGCCGCTCGCCCGCCGAATTCGCAGGCTGCTGTCGCCCGGCCGCGCGCGCCGCAGCGACGAGGAGACCGCACGGCTCTTCGCCCGCGTCTTTCGCGGCGCCGACGGCGAGGCGGCGCTCGACCACCTGCTCGCGCTGACGCTCGCGCGCAGCGCCGGACCGGGCATCGCTCCCCACGCGCTCGCCCACCTGGAGGGCCAGCGCTTTCTCGCCCGCACTATCGCAACCCTGATCGAGAGAGGACGCCAATGAACGAGATGCAGAACGATTCCCAGAACGATCCGCAGATTCAACAGCCGCGGCTGGTCGAATGGAACGGCGAGCGCTTCGAAGTGCCCGAGGATCTCTGGGACGGCGCGCGCAACGCGATCCGCGCCGAGGCGGCGGTGAAACGCGCGCTCGATCTGCGACGCAAGCTTTCCGAGCGCGCGCCGAATGCTGCGGAAAGCGCGCCGGAGCGCTACGAGCTGGCGCTGCCGGCCGCGCTCGAGGGAAAGATGAGCGTCGATCCCGGGCATCCGCTGGTCGAGCCGGCGATGGCCTGGGCGCGCAAGCACGGGCTGAGCCAGGAGGCCTTCGCCGAGCTGGCGCAGCTCTGGTACGGCCACGAGGCCGAGGCGAGCGGCGAGGCCGGCGGCGCCAGCGACCGCGACAGCGAGATGGCGCGGCTCGACGCGGCGCTCGGCCAGCGCGCCGATGCGGTGAAGGGCGAGCTGGCGCGCTGGATGAACGGCCTGCTCGGCCGCGACTTCGCCGCCGAGCCGGCGCTGCTGAGCGCGGCCGAAGAGCTGGCATCGACCGCCGAGGGCGTGCTGCTGCTGAAGGCGATCAAGGATAAGCTCGGCGAGCGGCCGCTGCCGGCCAGTCGTGGTGCCGGCGCGCCGCCGCTCGACGAGGCGCGCTTGAAGACGCTGCAGGCCTCGCCGGCCTACCAGGACGCGGCGCACCCCGACCACAAGCGCACGGTGGCCGAGGTCCAGCGCGGCTGGGCGAGCCTCTATCCGGAGTGAGGGGAGGTGCCGAGGCCGCCGCCGGCTAGGCGGCCTCCACTCTCAGCCTGCCGCGACGCCGGGATCGCGGCTTGCGAATGACGATGTCGACATCGCGGCCGAGGGTCATCAGGAGACGCAGCAGCCGCTCGACGGAGTAGTCGCGAAAGTTGCCGCGCAGAAGGCGCGACACGTCCGGCTGAGACAGGCCAAGCAGCTTCGCGACCTGCGCCTGGGTCAGCCGGCGCCGGCGAACGATCTCGTCGATACGCGTAACGAGATCGGCCTTCAGCAAATGAGCATCGGCATCCGGAAACCCAAGATCGGCGAATACGTTGCCGCTGCTGCGCTCGATTTTCACTTTCTCGGTTGCCATTGCTCTACCCATTTGCCCTGAACTTTTTGTTTCACCCGACTCGCACCGCTCACTACCCTTTCTTACGCGTGAACGAGTAGGAGTGGAGCTGCCTCAGGAGATACCAGCGACTGGCACAACCGGATTCCATCTGTATTGATCAAACCCTTTATTGTTTCTTCACAAGTCCCCTGTATCCGCCTTGCGCCCCAGACAGAGGCGCTGGAGGAGGTCTGCAGCCCGCACAGCAAGCCCTTCTGGACAATGCCGCAGCCAGTATGCGCGCTGCGCCTGGGATGTTACTCTGGAAAAGCAAAAGTTGGGCGTTTGAAATGTAGAGATGGCTGGCCGAAGGG
>JBOHKJ010000218.1:0-3297 GCA_050728975.1 Kiloniellales bacterium
GCGCCGGAGCCTTCCTCAGGGCCATCCGACGGCGGTCGCGAGCCACGTAGGTGTAGACGGCCGGGGTAACGAACAGCGTGAACATCGTGCCGATCGTCATGCCGGCAGCGATCACCAGGCCGATGGCGAAGCGGCTCTGGGCGCCGGCGCCGCTCGCCAGCAGCAGCGGCACCATCGCCATGACCATCGCCGCCGTCGTCATGAGGATCGGCCGCAAGCGCACCGCGGCGGCCTCCTCGATCGCCTCGCGCCGGCCACGGCCGCCCTGCTCCTGCAGCTTGTTGGCGAACTCGACCATCAGGATGCCGTGTTTGGAGATGAGGCCGATCAGCGTCACCATGCCGATCTGGGTATAGATGTTGATAGACGTGAGTCCCAGCATGCCGCCGAGGTTGAGCGGCAGCAGGGCGCCGAACATCGAGGTCGGCAGCGCGATCAGGATGACGAAGGGATCGCGGTAGCTCTCGAACTGCGCGGCCAGCACCAGGAAGATCACCACCAGCGCGAAGACGAAGGTGTAGACCAGCGTGCCGCCCTCCTGCACGAACTGGCGGCTCTGGCCCTTGAAGTCGTAGCTGAATCCCTCGGGCAGAATCTCCTCGGCTTTTTGCTGCAGGAACTCGATGCCCTCGCCAAGCGTGCGGCCGGGGAAGGGCACACCGGAGATGGTCGCCGAGTTGAGCTGCTGGAAGGAAGCGAGCGCGTTGGGCTGCACCGAGCGGGAGATGGAGGCCACGGTCGAGAGCGGCACCAGCTCGCCGGAAGCCGTGCGGAGCCGATAGCGGGTCAGCCAGTCGGCGGTGAGACGCTGAGCGCGCGGCACCTGCGGGATCACCTGGTAGCTGCGGCCGTAGAGATTGAAGCGGTTGACGTTGTTGCCGCCGAGCAGCGTCGCGAGCGCGCCGCCGATGTCGGCCATGGAGATGCCGAGGCGGTTGGCCTTGTCCTGGTCGATCTCGAACTCGATCTGCGGCGTGTCGAACTTGAGGTCGCTGTCGGTGAAGATGAAGAGGCCGCTTTCCTGCGCCGCCTGTTGCATGCGCTCCAGAACCTGGGCCAGCAGCTCGTAGTCGGCGGTTGTGGTGATGACGAACTCGAGCGGCGTGCCGCCGCCGGACGAGCCGGGCAGTGGCGGCGGCGAGAAGGCCAGCGCCTGGGCGGTGGCGATGCCGGAGAGCTTGCCCTGCAGCTCGGCCAGGACCTCCTTGACGCTGCGCTCGCGCTCGCCCCAGGGCTTGAGGATCAGGCCGACGAAGCCCTCGTGCACGCCGTTGAAGCCGCTGATGCCGAAGATGTGCTCCTGTTCGGGCAGCCCCTTGTAGACCTCGTAGAGCCCTTCGGTGGCATGCTCCAGGTAGTCGAGGTTGGCGTACTGCGGCGTCTTGACCAGCGAGAAGAGAACGCCCTGGTCCTCCTCGGGTGCGAGCTCGCTCGGCGTGGTGACGTAGAGCAAGCCGGTCATGACGATGACGCCGGCCAGCACCAGCAGGGTCAGCGCGCGGAAGTTCAGGCTGCGGTGCAGCATGCGCTGATAGATCCGCTTGGCGCCTTCGAAGACGCGGTCGAGGAACAGGACCAGGCGGCCCTCCTCGCCGTGTTCCTGCAGCAGCTTCGAGCACATCATAGGCGACAGCGTGAGCGCGACCACGCCGGAGACGATCACAGCACCGGCAAGGGTAAAGGCGAACTCGCGGAAGAGCGCGCCGGTCAATCCCGAGACGAAGCCGATCGGCGCGTAGACCGCGGCCAGCGTGATGCTCATGGCGACCACCGGCATTGCGATCTCGCTGGCGCCCTTGAGCGCCGCATCGTGGGGCTTCATCCCCTCCTCGATGTGGCGGTGGATGTTCTCGACCACTACGATGGCGTCGTCGACCACCAGACCGATGGCCAGCACCAGCGCCAGCAGGGTGAGCAGGTTGATCGAGTAGCCGAGCGCAAGCAGCAGGACCATGACGCCGATCAGCGACAGCGGAATGGTGACGATCGGGATCAGCGTGGTGCGCAGGTTGCCGAGGAAGAGAAAGATGACGACGATGACGATCAGCGCCGCCTCGGAGAGCGTCGAGACCACCTCCCGGATCGAGGCGCGGATGAAGTCGGTCGCGTCGTAGGCGATGGTCGCCTGAAGGCCGGTGGGCAGCTCGCGCTCGACCTCGGGCATGACCGCGCGCACGCCGTCGATGACGGTCAAGGGGTTGGCCGTCGGCGTCGCGAAGATGCCGATGAAGACCGCATTCAGGCCGTCGAAGGCCGCGGAGGAGTCGACGCTCTCGGGCCCGAGCTCGATCCGGGCGATGTTGCCGAGCCGGATCAGCGAGTCGCCACGGGTCGCGACTACCAGACGGCCGAATGCATCCGGGTTGTCGATCGCGGTCTCAGCGTTGATGGTGGTCTGGACGAAGTCGCCTTTGATCTCGCCGGCGGCAGAGGTGAAGTTGTTGGCAGCGAGCGCGGCGCGCACCTCCTGCGGGGTCACGTCGAGCGCCGCCATCCGCTCGGGATCGAGCCAGACGCGCATGGCGAAGGTCTGGCCGCCGAAGGCCTCGGCCTTGGAGACGCCGTCGACCGTCTGAAGCTTGGGCTGGACGACGCGGGTTATGTAGTCGGTGAGCTGCTCCGGCGACATCACGTCCGAATTGAACGAGATGTACATCAGCGCGAAGGGGTCGCCGGTCTGCTTGACCACGACCGGATCGTCGGCCTCGTCGGGCAGGATCCCGGAGACCTGGTTGACCTTGGAGAGCACGTCGGTCGCCGCGCGGTCGGGATCGGCGTTGAGCAGCAGGTTGAGGGTGACGGTCGAGACGCCCTGCCGCGAAGTCGAAACCAGCGTGTCGAGGCCCTCGGTGCTGGCCACCGCCTGCTCGATCGGCGTCGTGATGAAGCCGCGGATCACATCGGCGTTGGCGCCGGGATAGGCTGTGGTGACGGTGATGGTGGTGTTCGACAGCTCCGGATACTGGCGAACCTGCATGTTGAAGACCGCCATCAGGCCGGCCAGCAGGATCAGCAGGCTGATGACCGAGGACAGGACCGGGCGGCGGATGAAGAGATCGGTGAAGGCCATAACTGCTGCTCCCCGGAGCCGCTACTCCAGCGGCCTCTCGGCCGGCGCTTCCAGCGGACGGGAGTTGTCGACCAGGATGTCGGCGCCCGGTTGCAGCTTGAGCTGGCCCGAGCTGACCACCAGCTCGCCGGCGGCGACGCCTTCCAGGATCGCGACCCGGCCGCCGCGGGTTTCGCCAGTACGCACGAAGCGGCGCTCGGCCACTTGGCGCGGCGGCTGCTGCACCG
>JBOHKJ010000219.1:0-5551 GCA_050728975.1 Kiloniellales bacterium
TCGACACGACGCAAACCTTGACCGACGCCAAACCGAGCCATGGCGTTCCACTTCCTCGCTGCAAGGGGACAAGAAGACAGACCAGAACCGGGGCCGGCAAGATAACCTCGCCGCCCCGGCCTTGCAAAGCACTCGCTGTGACCGTCTCGCAACAGCAGAAATGCGAAGACCTCGACCTCTCGTGGCGCGTCGTCCGCCCGCCGCTGGATGGGCGCCGCGCCATCGCATCGGGGCTGTCTCAGCGTCGCAGGACCCTGGACACTCGGCTGTTGCTTGCCGGGCGCGACTTTGGCGCTCCCCGGCACCTCGAAGTTGGAGGCTGCGCAAGCGCTCTTGTTGGCGCCCTCCGAGCAGCCATTGCGCTACATGCTTGGGTTATCCGGCGCTGTTTGCCGGTCTGTGGCATGCCATTAACGGGAAAGAAAGGCCTTGGAGTCAGTAAGAGAGCCGTTGCCGCGGAGGCGGCATCGTGATTCCATGGCGTTCGGCTGCTCGCGGGGGTTGTGGGGCGGAAGAACGGCCCGCCCGCAGATCGGGGCTCGGCAGCAGTGGGGGAATCGATGAACGATCGACCGGTCACGACCGGCAGTGGGCTACGCGCCACCGTCGGAAGCACGCAGGGCGGCGGCAACGATACCGGCGCCGGATCTTCGAGCGGCGGCCCGGATCGGCCCCCTCCGAAGAGCACCGCAATCGACTATTCCGGACGTGGTGGCGAGCTTGCGGGAATCACGGTAGCTAACACGCTGCTGACGATTCTGACACTGGGCATCTATCGCTTCTGGGCCAAGACGCGCGTGCGGCGCTATCTCTGGAGTCATGTCTCCTTTCACGACAGCCCGTTGGAGTACACCGGGCGCGGGATCGAGCTGTTCCTCGGCTTCATCGCTGCCGTAGTCATCCTCACCCCGCTGATCGTGGTGCCGAGCTACATCATTCCGCTGCTCGACCTCGGCCTCGCGGTCTCGATCGGTTTCTCGGTCTTTCAAGGCGTGGTCGTGCTGCTGTTGATCCAAGTTGCGGTCTATCGCGCTTGGCGCTATCGGCTCAGCCGCACCCAGTGGCGCGGCGTCCGCGCCGGTCTCGACGGCTCTTCCTTCGCCTATGCACAACGTGCCTTCCTCTGGACCCTGGCGTCCGTCGTCACACTGGGATTGGCCGTTCCCTGGGCCAACGTGGCGCTGCATCGCTACCGCCTCGAACACACCTGGTTCGGCAGCAAGCGCTTTTCGTTCGATGGCAACGGCCGCGCCCTGATGATTCCTTGGCTGTTTCCCTTGCTGACCATGGCGGTGACGATCGCCCCCTTTATACCCATCTTCATGGCCATTGATTTGGAGAATGGCCCCGATCGGTCGGTAGCCCCTGAGGTCTCGCCGTATTTGGCGCTATTGTCGGCCTTGGGCGGCACGGCGATGTGGTTCGTGTATCTCTGGTATCGTGTCCGGCAGGCGCGCTACCTCGCCTCTTGCACCACGTTCGGCGGACTCTCGTTCCGCTTCGATCTCAAGACCCGATCGGTGGTGGGGCGTTATGTGCTCTACTGGCTCGCCATGGTCGGGGTTTATTTCGTCGTCTTCGCCGTCTTTATGATCGTCTCGTTCGTCTTTGCTGGCGTCGTCGCAGCGCTCGGTGCAGCCATCGACCCGGAGAATCCCTTCAATCTACAGGTGCTGCCGATCGGGCTCTTGGCTACGGGTGGCGTGATTGCGCTCGTCCTCTTCATAGGCATGCTGGTCGTTCAGCAGGTATTGCAGGCGGTGCTGTTCATCAATCCGCTGTCGCGCGTTGTGTGCGAGAACCTGACGGTGATCGGGGAGGAAGATTTCGACGCCATCGCCCAATCGGCGCAAGCACGCCCGGGGCGTGGCGAGGGCCTGGCCGAGATGTTCGATGTCGGGGCAATCTAGCCGACCCATAATGCCGCAGCGATCGTGACCAGTTACCCGGGCCACTACTTCGACGGCAAGACGGCGGCGCGGCGCGAGGTCACGGTGAGCGCCGCGGCCAACGGTTTGGTCGTCGTCGGTGGCGACGGCAAGCCGGTCGGACTGTGGCGCTACAGGACCTTGACGCTGGCCGAAGAGGTGCTGCCCGGACGTCCGCTCCGCTTCCGGCCCGAGGCGACCGCGGCGGAGAGCCTTCTGGTTGCCGATCACGGCATCCTGGGCGAGCTGACGCCGCTGGCGCCCAGCCTGCTTCCGAGCGCGGGTGCCCGCGTGAGCCGCGGGCTGATGTGGGGAGTCGGCGGCCTCCTTTCGCTGGCGGCGCTGGCCGCGCTCATCTTCTTCGGCGTTCCGCCGGCTGCCCGTTTTCTGGCCGGACTGGTCCCGCCGAGCTGGGAGGCGCGCTGGGGGCGCAGCATCGAGCGCCAGGTCGTACAGCTGTTCGGTCTCACCGGCGACGGCGAAGGAGCGCAGGTCTGCGTCGACGAAGCGGGGCGAGCCGCCTTCGAAAAGATGCTGCGCCGGATCGCAGCGGAAACCGATGCGCCCTACGATTTCCGTCTGCTCGTTGTCGACTCGGAGGTCGTCAATGCTTTCGCGTTGCCCGGCGGCGGCATCGTGTTCTTCCACGGCCTGCTCGACTTCGCCGAAGGGCCCGGCGAGGTGGCGGGCGTGCTGGCCCACGAGATGGGCCACGTCATCCATCGTCACGGCACCGAGGCGCTGATGAAGGGCTTCGCGCTCGATATCGCCGCCAACATCATGACCGGCGGCGGCTGGAGCGGCGACATCGGCAAGGCGCTGATCGGCTCGTCCTACAGTCGCGATGCCGAGAGCGAGGCCGATGCGACCGGCCTCGCTCTGATGGCCGCCGCTGGCTACGACGGACGCGGGATTGCCGCCTTTTTCCATCGCCTCGAGGAAAAGGAAGGCGACATCCCGGGCGCTCTCGCGTTGCTCTCCAGCCATCCGCTCAGCGCGCGCCGCGCCGCTCTCGCCGAAGCGACGGCACAGCCGGGCGCCCCACCGCTTTCGCCCGAAGAGTGGAAGGCGCTCCAGGCGATCTGCAGCAAGACCGAACCCTACACGGCAGACTCCTAAGCTCCCGGCAAGGCAAAGGCGGCGGCCGGGGCCGACCCGCTTGCGTTCAATGCCCGGCGGGCGAGTTCCACTCCGGCAGCAGCACGATCAGGTTCGGGTTGTATCCCGCCTTGGCGAGCGTATCGATCTGGCCGATCGCTTCGTTTTTTTCGAGATCGACGACCGTGATCGTGCCGGCGCTCATTCCCGGCAGGTTGAGCAGCGAGTTCTGGACGAAGGCCAGTTTTTCGTCTTTCGTGATGGCGACGTGATGCGCGCCTTCGCCGGTGGTCAGGCTCGTCAGCAGCTTCGGCTTGGCCGCGTCCGCGCTGACATCGAAGATGTGCAGCTGTCCCGGCTTGGCCGTGGTGACATACATGCGCGTCACCGCCGCGTTGAAATAGATCTCCAGCGGCACGCCGGCCTTGAGCGGCGCGAAGTCGAAGGCTTCCGCAGCGTCGAAGTCGCTCTTGGCCTCGTTCCAGGTCATGGTCCAGAGCGAGCCGCCGTACATGTTGGTGACGTAGGCGACCGGCGGATTGCTGCCCGGCACGAAAAGGATTTCGACCGGCGCCTCGCCGGCCGGCGACGGCTTCTTCGACAGATGGACCGAGCCGAGCGCCTTGCCGGTGCTGGCCTCGATCACGCTCACCTTGTCGCCAGGATCGCCGAGATCGGTATGGCGCACCGTGCTGCTGGTCAGCAGCCGGTCGATGCCGCTGTGCAGGGCGATTCCGTGCGGATAGCGCTCGGGCGTATCCAGCGCCTTCTTTATTTCGTCGCTCTGCACGTCGCCGACGATCACCTTGTTGGAGCCCATGCAGGTGAGGTACCAGGTGCTGTTGTCTTCGGAGAAGATGACATCCTCGCCTACCATACAATCCGGCACCGCGATCTGCTTCAGGCGATACGGATTGGCGGTCAGATCCATGACGTGCAGCAGCGGCTGGCCGAGGGCCGAGATGTAGGCCTTGGTCTGGCTGCGATCGTAGAAGATGTGATGCGCTACCAAGTCAGGCGGTAGCGGGAAGTCGGCAATCCACTTGCCGAAGTTGGGAGACTTCGGATCGACGTCGATGATCGCGATTCCCTCGCGGCGCTCCATCGGCCCGCTCAGCTTCAAGGCCTTCAGCGAGTCGGCCGGCTTCGTCTCGTAGTTGAGCATGGCGAGGATCTCGGCGTGTGCGCCGACTGTCGGACCCAACGCCAATAGCGCGGCGCCGATCGCGCCGCTGATCCAGCTTTTCATTGCGGTTGTCTCCCTGGCTGAACGGCCTCCCGGAGTCTATCCTCTCCGGGGGATGCGATAAATCTAGGCCCACCCGTTGGTCGCGAGAAGGCTCTAAAGACCGCGATGGTAAGGCGTTGGACAGCCGAGCTTTCTCCGAGCATGGTGGCGCTCTTGCTCGTCATTGCGGCAGCGACCTGGACCTATTCCGTCGCCGCGCAGGAGGTGAAGGCGGTCGAGGTCCGCATTGCGGAACGCACGACCGCGCTGCCCGACGACGTGTTGCGCGTCACCGAAGGCGAGCGGGTCGAGCTGCGGTTGCTGTCGGACGAGGAGGGCGAGCTGCATCTTCACGGCTACGACATCGAAATTCCCTTGCGCGCCGGCGAGACGACCAGCGTCGTGATCGACGCCAAGGTTGCCGGACGCTTTCCGGTCACCGCGCATCGCTTCGGGCCGCCGCAGGGCGCGATGCACGGTCACGAAGTCCTGTTCTACCTCGAGGTCTACCCGCGTTGAGCTTCGCGCGCGGACCCGCGATCGCCTTGGCGCTCCTCACGCCCTCGCCGGCGCTCGCTCATGCTTTCGGTGCGCGCTATGACCTGCCGATACCGCTCGGTCTTTGGCTTGCCGGTGCGGGCGCCGTCGTCGCCCTCTCGTTTGCGATCCTCGCAGTCTTTGCGACGGCGCAACGCCGGAGCGATGCCGGGCCGCGCTTCGAGCTGACCGGCCTTCCGGTCCTGCGCGCATTGACGCATCCCGCGATCCTGTTTCTCCTTCGTCTTTTTTCGGCGCTCCTGCTGCTGCTGATCGTCGCGGCCGGGCTCTTCGGCAGCCAGGACAGCATCGCCAATATCGCCACCGTGCTAGTCTGGGTCGTTTGGTGGGTCGGCTTCGCCTATCTGGTTGCGCTGTTCGGCAACGCTTGGCGGCTCGTCGATCCCTGGGACGCGATCTTCCGCTGGGCCGAGGCGCTGCTCGGCTTTGCGGATCGGCCGCTGCGCCGTTATCCCGAGCGGCTCGGCGCCTGGCCCGCGGTCGCGCTTTTCTTCGCCTTCGCCTGGCTCGAGCTGGTCTCGCAGTCGGGCGAGATGCCGGCGCGACTCGCCGTGCTGATCCTCGCGTACTCGGCACTCGCCTGGAGCGGCATGTATCGCTTCGGCCGCACGGTCTGGCTCGGAAACGCCGATCCCTTCGCGCAGGTCTTCGCACTCGTTTCGCGCTTCTCGATTACCGAAGCCAGGCGCGATCCCGGGAGCGGCCGCCCGGTCTGGCTGCTGCGGCCGCCGGCCGTCGG
>JBOHKJ010000220.1:0-1947 GCA_050728975.1 Kiloniellales bacterium
CAGGTCCACCGCCGGCACCAGCAAGGCCGGGGCCCTGGCCTCGTCCAGAAAGTAGAGGACGACGAACGGCCGCGCCCCGACGGTGCCGTCATGATCGCCGCTGTTGTGGAAGAATCCGCTCAGATACTTCGAGTTGACCGGGCTGGCGATGAAGAGGAGGTCGAGCCCGTTGCGCTCCATCATGGCGCGCAGCCGCGGTTCATTGAAGAGCAGCGGGCTGCCGCTCGCGGCGCCGCCGATCCCGCCCCCAGGCTTGGCCGGCCCGGGCGGCGCCACGGTTCTGTGACCCGAGGGCATCAGGCGCCGCCGTTCGGCGCTGTCGCCGCTTCGGCCTCGACCGTCCGGAGCAGTCTCGCGCGCTCGCCTGCCGCCGCGATCAGGAAAGCGAGGTCTGACTGGGTCGTGAGCATGCGTGCGCCCATACGGATGAATTGGGACTGCAGCTCGGGCGTGCGCACGCCACCGATGCCGAAGTGCTTGGCATGCGCACGGCAGGCCTCGAGCACCCGCGCGCACAGTGCCAGGTGCCGCTCCGTGCCCAGCTCATGGGAGAGGCCCATCGCCGCGAGCAGATCGTTGGACCCGACATGAAGGACATCGATGCCGGGGACTGCGGCGATCTCTTGCGCGTTCTCGACCCCGCGGGCGGATTCGATCATGGCGACCAGCAGCGTCTGCTCGTTGAGGAGCCGGCTCGCTTCCGGCGTGGCAAGAGCGGCGTAGCCGAGCTGCGGGTAGCCCGACCCGACCGACCGTCGCCCGAGAGGCGGCAGCCGCAGACTGTCGACGGCGGCGCGCGCCTGCTCGACCGTTTCCACGTCGGGGACGATGATCCCCATCGCGCCATTGTCGAGCGCGCGGACGGCGTTGACGGCGTCGTCGAGCGGCACACGGACCAGCGCCGTGACATTGGCGTCGAGCGCGCTTTGGCAGACGGCGACGGCGGTCTCGATCGACATGCTGCCGTGCTGCATGTCGATGAACAGGAAGTCGTGGTCGCAGACCTTGGCGAGTCTCGCGATCTCCGGACTGGTGCACAGCCTGACGATGAGCCCGAGCGCCACCTGGCCACGATTGAGCCTGAGGAGTGTCATGTTCTGGGTCACGGGCACGAGGCGCCCTCACGCTGCGGCCGGCGTCGGGCTTGCTCCGGTCCCGGCGGGGTCACGAAGGCTGCGAGATCGGGCCTCGGCAGCGGGCCGATGACGTTCTCAATGGCCAGACAGAGGGACAGCAACCGCAACTCGTCCCGGGCCGCGCCGATCACCTGCATGCCGACCGGCAGCGGCGCGCCGTATTGGTGGACCGGGAGCGTTGCCGCGCACAGGCCGAGAACGGTCGCCTGGCGCGTGGGGCCGGCGCACAGACCGGTGAGCCCGCGCTCCGCTTCCAGGCTCTCGAACCCGCCGGGGAACGGAGGCGGCAGTCGCGATTTGGCGGGAGCGATCCAGGCATCGAAGTCGCGGATGGCGTCGGCCGCGAACGCACGCAGCTCCGCCAGACGCCAGAGCGCGCGGACATATTCGTCGGCCGAGACCGAGAGGCCCGGCGCCGCACGGTCCGCGACGTCGGGGTTCATGCGGTCGCGGATGGCGAGGAAGCGCTCACGGCCCAGATGCGCGATCAGCTCCGGACGGCTGATCGTGGTGAAGATGGCGTTCGCCTCCTCGAGCTCCGGGAACGAGATGTCGACGATGCGCGCCCCCTGCTGCTCGAGATCCTTGAGCGCGGCGTCGATGCATCTGGCGACCTCGGGGTCCGCATCCTCGAACAGCGCGATCGCGCGGCCGAGCCGGATGTTGCGCAGAGAGAGCGGGGTCGGCGCCGGCCGGTCCAGCAACGTCGAGAGGACGAGCGCTGCGTCGGCCGCGGTACTGGTGAGGGGGCCGATGCTGTCGAACGTCTTCGAGAACGGAAACACGCCGTCAAGCGACCACAGCCCGGTCG
>JBOHKJ010000221.1:0-3231 GCA_050728975.1 Kiloniellales bacterium
CGCGCCTGCAGGTCGAGCACCCGATCACCGAAGCCATTACCGGAATCGATATCGTGCGCGAGCAGATCCGGATCGCCGCCGGCCTGCCGCTCTCCATCGAGCAGGAAGACGTCGTCTTCAACGGCCATGCGGTGGAATGCCGGATCAACGCCGAGCACCCCAGGACCTTCGCCCCCTCCCCGGGCAAGGTGACCGAGTACCATGTGCCGGGGGGTCTGGGAGTCCGTGTCGACTCGGCACTCTACAACGGCTACCGGATCCCGCCTCACTACGACAGCCTGATCGCCAAGCTGGTGGTCCATGGGCAAAGCCGCAACGAGTGCCTGATGCGGCTCAGGCGCGCGCTGGGCGAGTTCGTGATCGGCGGGGTCGAGACCACCATTCCGCTCCATGCCCAGCTCGCCTCCAACCCCGATTTCATAAACGGCGATTACGACATACACTGGTTGGAGGCCTTCGTTCAGAGGCAGGCCTGACGCCACCGCCGCGACATGAAACTGACGCCCGAGCTTCTCCTTCGCGCCTACGCCATCGGCATCTTCCCGATGGCCGAAGGTCGTAATCAGCCCGATCTCCATTGGATCGATCCCGAGCGGCGCGGCGTCCTGCCACTCGACGGTCTCCACGTCCCCAAGCGCCTCAAGCGCAAGCTGCGCCATAGCCCCTTCGAGGTGACCTGCGACACCGCCTTTACCGAGATCTTGCGCGGCTGCGCCGAGCCGACCTCCAAGCGGCGCGACACCTGGATCAATCCGACCATCGAGCGGCTTTATCTTGAGCTTCACGAGGTCGGGTTCGGCCATTCGATCGAATGCTGGCAGGAAGGGGTGCTGGTGGGGGGCCTTTACGGGGTGCAGCTCGGCGCGGCCTTCTTCGGCGAGAGCATGTTCTCGCGCGCGAATGACGCCAGCAAGATCGCGCTCGTCCACCTGGTGGCGCGGCTCGCGAAGGGCCGCTTCCTGCTGCTCGACACCCAGTTCACGACGCCGCACCTGGCACGCTTCGGCGCCCTCGAGGTGCCGCGCGCCAAATACCGCCTGCAGCTCGCGCGTGCGATCAAAGGCCAGGCGATCTTCCCGAGCGAACTGACCCCGGCCGAACTCGACGCCTTTCTGGAACAGACGGTTTAGAGATTTTCTCTTTAGGTCAGTCGGTCGCCGGATGGTGCGACGAGCGCGTCTGAGCGGCGAGGCGAATACTTGCATTGGCTGCGCCGAAACCACGGTACCGCCCTCTGCGCTCGACAATCTCGATGAAGAATCGCTCCTCCAACGACCGGACATAGAGCTGGAAGTATTCGCCGTCGTCGTCGCGATCGTAAAGGATACCGTGCCGTCGCAGTCCTTCGAGGAAATTAGGTGCAAGCGCGAATCTCGCCTCGAGATCGTCGTAGTAGTTGTCGGGTATCTGCAGAAGACGCAACCCGTTTTCTTCGATGCATGACGCGGTGGCGATGATATCGCCGGTCGCCAAGGCAATATGCTGAACGCCCGAGCCAAAGAACTCGGAAAGAAAGCGGCCGGACAGGGTCCGATGACTCTGCGAGCCATTGAGCGCGATGCGCAGCGAGCCATCGGACGTCTGTACTACCTGGCTCCGCACGAGACCTGCGGGATCGGCGACGTCGAGGGCGGGTGTGCGCTCGAGATCGAAGAGCGTCGCATAGAAGAGCAACCAGGACAGCATCTCGTCGTACTCCATCGACTGAGCGACGTGATCGACCGTCGTCAAACCCGCGTCGCGCGCTCCGCCAGAGGTCGCCGCGCCGGAAAGGGGTTCGAATTCCACCTCCCAAACGCGGCCGAACTCGCTCTTCCTGTCGACAAAGTAGAGGAGGCTGCCGCCGACACCGCGAATCGCCGGAATCTCGAGTTCTCCTGGGGCGACCGGCTGAGTGAAGGGCTTGGCCAGCAGCGCCTTCGCCCGACCCACCGTCGCCGCGGCGTTCTCCACCTTCAAGCCGATCGCGCACACTCCGAGCCCATGGGTCAAATAGGAGGCATGTGCGAAGCCCTCCTTCTCCGCATTGATGACGAAGTTAATGTTCCCTTGCCGCCACCAGGTGACCTCTTTCGACAGATGGCGGCCGGCCGGCAAGAAGCCGAGCGCCGCGAACAGGCGAGCAAGCCGCGTTGCCCCGTCTTCATCGACGGCAAACTCGATGAACTCGACGCCGAGACAGAACGCCCGGTCCGGCAGCAGCGCGGTCGAACCAGCTCCGGCCACGCCGTGCCGTCGCCGCGCGACATCGTCCATCGCCGCGATCAGCGATCTCCGCCCGTCGATCGCGACCGTGCGCGCGGAGCCGGCACGGAACTGGTCGTTGAAGATTTCGAGGCTGAGATAGCCCTGGTAGCCCGTGGCCTCTACCGCCGCGAGGAAATCGACCACGGGCAGGCTGCCCTGCCCAGGCATGTTGCGGAAATGTCGACTCCACGAAAGCAAATCCATGTCGAGCTTCGGCGCATCGGCAACCTGCACCAGAAAGACGCGATCGCCTGGAATGCGGCGGATAGACTCGGGATCGATGGCGCGGGCGAGCGTATGGAAGGAATCGAGAACGAGGCCCACGGCCGGATGATCGGCGCGACGCACGATCTCCCAGGCATCGCGATGATCGTTGACGTGACGGCCCCAGGCGAGGGCCTCGAATCCTACGCGCAGGCCGCGCCGGGCGGCGCGCTCCCCCAAATCGTGAAAATCCGCCGCGGCCCGGTCGATCCCGCCAAGCGCCATCGGCGATAAGTTGGAGCAAACCAGCATCAGGTCGGTGCCGAGCGCTTGCATCACGTCGAATTTCCGCTCGGCACGATCGAAGGTGCGCGTCCGCTGAGGCTCCGGTAGACCCTCGAAATCCCTGAAGGGCTGGAAAACGACCACCGTCAGCCCGGTATCGCGTACCATCGTGCCGACCTCGGTGGGGCCGGCATCGAAGGCCAGGAAATCGTTCTCGAAGATCTCCACGCCTTGGAAGCCAGCCGCTGCAATCGCCTTGAGCTTCTCCGACAGGTCGCCGGAGAGGGAGACGGTGGCAATGCTTGTCCGCAGCATTGGCAATCCTCCGAAGCGAGACGATTTGTGCAGGTAATGCACGAACTAGTTCGTACATTCTAATCTAAGATGCCGCCGGGTCGCGGTCAATCGCCGAACGCCACACGACCGATTTGCAGCTAACCGGTCAGGCGATGGCGGCCTCAAGATCCCGGGAATCAGGGTTTCTCTACGTAACGG
>JBOHKJ010000222.1:0-6213 GCA_050728975.1 Kiloniellales bacterium
CTCCCGGGTATCACACCACCGGCCGTTCGGCCGCCATGTTCCTCGAAACCTACGGCCCGGTCACGGTCCAGCGCCTGACGAAAGCCAGCCGCAATTTCTTCGAGCGGCCGCCGGGCGGCTTCAGCGAGCAGCCGCTTCTCAGCCTGCGCGCCAGCGTCTTCCTCGCCCGCAGCGATCAGGAGGCGTTGCTGGAGCGCTTGCATACGGCGCTCGCGACGCTGACGCCGAGCGTCGCCAGGCTGAAGCGGGAAGCGGCGCTCGACTTGGTGCCGGTGCTGCGCCCCGACTATGTCTCGGCGGCCCTGATCGAGCCGGACGCACGCGAGATCGACGTCAATGCACTCCACCAGGGCTATCTCACAGGGTTGAAAGCGCGCGGCGGACGCCTCGCAACCGCTGCCGAGGTGACCGAGATCGCGGCGCAGAGCGAGGATTGGCGGGTCGAGAGCCGGGCCGGCAGCTTTCGCGCCCGCCAGATCGTCAACGCCGCCGGCGCTTGGTGCGACGAGATCGCCCAGCTCGCCGGCCTGGCGCCGCTCGGGCTGGTGCCAAAGCGGCGAACCGTGGTCACGCTCGACCCGCCGGCCGGCGTCGACCCGCGACCTTGGCCGCTGGTGAGCGACATCGCCGAAACCTTCTACTTCAAGCCGGAGTCCGGCCGCATCTTCGCATCTCCAGCCGACGAGACGCCCTCGCCGCCCTGCGACGCGCAGCCCGAAGAGCTCGATGTTGCGGTTGCTGTCGACCGGTTGGAGAGGGCGACCACGTTGGAAGTGCGGCGGATCGTCAACAAATGGGCCGGCTTGCGCTCCTTTCTCCCGGACCGTTCGCTGGCCATCGGGCCGGATCCCGCTGCGCCCACCTTCCTCTGGTTCGCCGGGCAGGGCGGCTACGGCATTCAGACCGCGCCGGCGGCCGCCAAGGCGCTCGCGGGACTGGCCAGCTCGGCACGGCTGTCCGACGAGCTGCTGCGCGGCGGATTGATGGTCGAGGCCCTTTCGCCCAGGCGCTTCAGCGCCCGGCGCAGCGCCTGACGACCTTTCAGTTCGGCAGGAAGCCGAGGCAGGTGATGGGCGGTAGGTGACTGGAGAAGCTGTGCCAGGACTGACCGCCGTTGCCCGAGGTCCAGAGACTGCCGGTGGTGGAACCCATGGCCAGCGCCTGGCCCTCGTCATCGACCGCGAGGCCGTGACGATAGACCAGATCGTAGGCCGGAGGCTGCGGTAGTCCGTGGTCTTGGACGGTGAAGGATTGGCCGCCGTCGTCGGTGCGTAAAACGACGAATTTTCCGTCCTTTGGTACCCGCAGCTCATCTTTCACAGCAGGTACGAACCAGGCCGTGTCGGGGCGCTCGGGGTGGACCGCGACGGCAAATCCGAAGCCGCTGTGGGGAGTGGCGTCGATCTCCTGCCAGGAGGCGAGATCGTCGGTCGAGCGGAAGATGCCGTTGTGGTGCTGGACCCAGAAGCTGTCGGCCTTGGCGCGGCACTGCACCATGCGGTGGGGATCCTGGGTTGCCTCGTCCTCCTTCTGCTCCGGCGGCATGTAGGCGGCCCACATGCCCTTGGAGCGCGCACGCCAGTTGGCGCCCTCGTCGCGGCTCTCCCAGACGCCGCCGCAGGAAACGGCGAGCGAGATCCGCTTGCGGTCCTTCGGATCCAGGCAGATCGAATGAATGCCCGGCAGGTCGTAGCCGCCACCGAACCACTTCTTGCGCGCCTCCATGTCCCACAGCGGACGGTTGAGCGACCAGCTTCCACCGAAGTCCTCGGACCGGAACAGGCCGCCGGGAAGGGTGCCGGCCCAAACGGTCTTACCATCCGCGCTCCAGGCCATGGACCACAGAACGCTCACCGCCGGCGCCTCCTCGCCGTCGCCCTCGGCCGGCGGGTAACTCGGCGCCGCAACCTCGGTCCAGGAGGCCCCGCCATCCTCGGAGCGATGCAGCTTCGGCCCGAAGTGACCGAGCGCCAGCGCGGTCAGCAGCCGCTTGCCGCTGGGATCGGCAATCAGTGCCGTCACCGGCGAGCCGAGGAAGTGGATGCTCTCGACGCGCCAACCGCTCTCCTGCTTCCTGTCGGAGGCGAGAAGGAACAGGCCTTTCTTCGTCCCCACCCAAATCCGAGCCATCGTCTGCCTCCCTTCCGCCCCCGGCCGGTCAACCGCCGGACAGCGCCTGCATGACATAGATCTCCGAGTGCGGGCCGATGGCAACGGCGAGGGAGTCGCGATCGGTGACTCGGCGTCCGTCGACAAAGATATTGACGTGGCGCCGCAGACGCCGCTGCTCGTCAAGCACATAGCCGCGCAAGCGCGGCAGCGCCGCAAAGACTTCGTCCAACGCGCCTTTCAGGTCGCCGGCCGAAACCTTGACCGGTGTCGGCGGGGCAAGTCCCTTCAGATGCTGGGTGAAGACCACCGTCGCCACGTTTGTCGTTCCCAATTGCCGAGCCGGGATTTAAGGCCGTGGCCGCTGCGCCCGTCAATCGCGCGGACTGGGTGAAAGAAGGGCTAAAGGAAAGGCGGAGAGTCGAGGATGCCGCCGTCGCGGCGCAGCGCGTTGAGGCCGCGCTCGACGCCAAGCGGTGTCAGGTGTCTGGCAAAGATCTCGCCATAATTGCCGACCGCGGCGATGGCTCTGGCCGCCCAGGCCGCATCGAGCCCCAGCGCCTTGCCAAGCTCGCCTTCGAGGCCGAGCAGGCGGCGCGTCGTCGGGTCCTCGCTGTCGCGCTCCAGCTCGGCGCGATTGGCCGCGGTGACGCCGAGCTCTTCGGCGGCGATCAAGGCATTGCGCGTCCAGCGCACCACCTGCAGGAATTCCGGGTCGCTGCGCGCGACGGTCGGGCTGAGCGGCTCTTTTGAAACTGTCAGCGGCAGAATGCGCTGGCTCGCCTGTTCCGCGGCGCCCTCGGCCAGCACCGTCAGAACGCGTCGCCCGGCGGAGATGGCGTCGCACTTGCCGGCCGCAAATTCGCGCCGCACCGCGCGGTCGCTCGCCAGCGTCACCAGGTGAAAGGAGAGGCCCCGGGCATGCAGCGTCTCGCGGGCGATAGCGCCGGTCTGGCCGTCGGCGGCAACGCAGAGCGTGCGGCCGTCGAGCACCGAAAGGTCGCCGCCGACTAGGCTGCTCCTTACGGCGAAGGCCTGGCCGTCGAAGTAGAGCGGCGCCACCTGCTCGACGCCTTGGCCGGCGTTGCTGCCCAGCGAGAGCGGTGTGCCGTATAGCAACAGGTCGGCGTCGCCCGACTGAAGCAGCGCAAAGCTAGAGTCGATGCGCGCCTTGGTGATGCGAAGCCTGCCACCGTCGCCCAGGACGGCGGCCGCCACGGCGCGGCAGAAATCGATGTCGAAGCCGCGCCACCGGCCATCATCGCCACGCTGGGCGAAGCCCGGAAGGTCGTGGGTGACGGCGCAGACCAGGGTGTCGCGCGCCCGGATCCGCTCGAGCGCTCCAACCTCGGCAAAGCTCGCGGTGGCGCTGCCGAGCGACAAAGCGAGCGCCAGCGCGCCGGACAGCGCGCACTCTGCCACTGTGGCAGCGCGGAAACCTGCCGGGCCGGCGAACATCCAGGGATTCCGACAGGGCGGCGGTAAGGGGTCAAGCGTCCTTGATAGAGCCGGCCGGTCAGCCGGCGGTCAGGCGACCAGCCACACCACGAGCATCGCCACGCAGGTCAATACGAACGAGACGGCAAGTACGTAGCGAACGTTGTGGCCGGTAACGGCTTGGCGCGCCTCCACTTCGTCCTTGACCGGCGCATGCTCGGGAAGCTCGTCGCTGGGTCTCTTCTGGTCGCTCATCACATCCTTGGACCTAAAGGCTGCGGGCTCTATTTCAACCGTTTATGGGCATCTATTGATAATGAGTTGCATTCGCGCTCCGAGGTCGCTACAAGGGTGTTATTGCGAGTCGTTCGCAACAATGCCCGAACGGGGCATGGGTTCGCTGCCAAGGGGTCGTAGGCTTGCAGGACAGAGAGCCGGAACCGGGGGATCTTCTCGAAGACGAGCTTGCACCGCTCAGCCACTGCCAGGTTTGCGACCTCACCTGTGGGGAGCGCCTGCTGCTGGCTGGCCTGCGCCTCTGGGTGGCGCGCTTTCGCGAGCGGCGCTGCGGCCTACACGAGTTGCTGCTGTTGTTCGAAGCTTATCGTCTGCGGCCGGTTGCGGCGGGCCTGCATGGACTCCTGCTGTTGACGGCCTATTGCGCCAGTCGCTCGGTAGAGGTGCGCGCCCGCGGTGCGCTCGCGCTGTCGGCGGACGAAGCACGGATCATCGCCGCGGTCGCATGCGCCCAACAGCAGGGGGCGGGGGCGGCGGCGCTGCTGCTCGGTGACTGGCTGCCGGCGGGGCAGGCGCGGGTCGCCGGTGCGGCGGCCGGCGAGATAGCCGCCTGCTGTCGCGATGCCCGGCTCGCCTTGCCGATCAGGCCGCTGACGGGGCTCGCCGCGGGCGATGCGGCAGTGGCGCTCGCTGCCCGGCCGAAGCTCCTCCATTGAGGCAAACGGCAGGTGATGCTAGGTATTTCTGACAAATTGTGTGCTTAATACTTAAGTTTAACTATAAAAAATGCCAGAGATTCCTGATTCTATGCTTGAGTTATTAACAGCGTTAAGGACTCGTTAGGAAATATAAGCGAATTATTGCTCCTCGGCAGGGCGGCTTTTCATAGCAACCATCAGCCTAGACCGCCGCTGGCCGACAAGAACAACAGGGAGCAATCGACCGATGGGCAATCCCGCCTCGTACGCTGCAGAGCGTCGCTCCGCAGATGCTATCGCCAAAACGAACGTCGCCGCTCACAGCCGGCCGCTGGAGGTCCTGATCTTCACGCTGCTGCTGATCTGCGGCCTGATCTTCACCAGCGCCAGCGCGCTCGGAGAGAGCGCGGGAGGGACGAGCGATCGTTCCCAAGGGTTCGACCGCTGGACCGTGGAGAGCGTCGTCGGCAACGTCACCTATTTCGGCTACACCGCCAACGGCCCGGTGGCTGGCAGAGCCAGCGCTGGCATGGCACTCGGTGCACCGGTACGGGTGCGCAGCGGTGCAGACAGCGGTGCGCTGCTGACCAACGGCCATGACCGCGTCACCATGGGACCGCTGTCGGAGATCCAGCTCCCGGCCGATGCCACCAGCGCCGACCAGGTCATCATCGTTCAATATCGCGGCACCGCGCGCTACGACGTCGAAAGTCGGCGCAGAAACCAGGAGCGCTCGGCCGGTCTGTTCGGCGGTCTCTTCAATGCGATGTTCGACGGCGGTACCAATGGCGCCTTTCAGGTTCACACGCCCTATCTGATCGCCGCCGTCAAGGGAACCAGCTTCGACGTCACTGTCGGCTCCGGCGCGGGATCGGTGGAGGTCCACGAGGGCGTAGTCGAGGTCAGCCCGCGGGATGGCGCCGGATCGGTCGATCTGGTGGCGGGCCAGAAGGCCGCGGTGGTCGAGGGTCAGCAGACCGAAGTGAGCGTGACACGCAGCGCCGCCCTCTCGCCCGACGCCTTCGGGCCGGTAAGTCCTGGCCCGGGGTCGGGCGCGACCGCCAGCCTCGGCGAGCCGGTTTCCGGCACTACTGAAACGCTCGGTGGCACAGTCGAAGGCACGGTAGGCACGCTCGGCGGCACGGCCGAAGGGACCGTTGGTGCGCTCGGCGGCACGGTCGAAGGCACCGGTGGTGCGCTCGGCGGCACGGTCGAAGGGGCCGTTGGTGCGCTCGGCGGCACGGTCGAAGGCACCGTTGGTGCGCTCGGCGGCACGGTCGAAGGGACCGTTGGTGCGCTCGGCGGCACGGTCGAAGGCACCGTGGGTGACGTCGACGACGCCGTAGGTGACGTCGGCTCGACCCTGGGTGACGTGGTCGGCAGCGCTCTGGGAGCTGTCGGCGATCTGCTCGGCGGCGGCGGAAGCTCGGGTGGCTCGTCGGGCAGCGGCTCGTCGGGCAGCGGCTCGTCCGGCGGTGGCAGCTCGAGTGGCGGCAGCTCGGGTGGCGACAGCTCGGGCAGCGGTACCTCGGGTGGCGATACCTCGGGCAGCGATACCTCGGGTGGCGATAGCTCGGGTGGCGATAGCTCGGGTGGCGACAGCTCGGGTGGCGACAGCTCGGGCGGCGACAGCTCGGGTGGTGGTAGCTCGGGCGGGTCGTCGCGCGGCGGTCTTGGCGATGCGGTCGGCGGCGCGCTCGGCGGGGTCCGGGATGCGCTGGGTGGTCTCCTC
>JBOHKJ010000223.1:0-3730 GCA_050728975.1 Kiloniellales bacterium
GCCGTCTACCGCTCCTACATCGATTTCTCTGAGCTGCTGCCGATGGCGGTTTTCTCACTACTGCTGACTTTCTTTCCGCTGGCCTCGGTGTTCGTCGCCAGCGCGGTGCTGATGCTGCTAGTGGCGCTCTTCGCCCGCCACCTGCCGAGGAGTCTTTAGGGAAGCTCAGGCGCGCAGCGTGCCGCCGCTCGCCTTGGCGACTTGGGCGACGACCTTGGCGGCGACCGCCTCGATCTCGGCGTCGGTCAGCGTCTTGTCGCGCGGCTGCAGCGTCACCGCGATGGCGAGCGACTTCTTGCCCTCGGGAATTCCCTTGCCGGCATAGAGATCGAACAGCTCGACCTTGGCGATCAGCGCCTTGTCGGCGCCGCGCGCGGCGCGCAGCACCGTGTCGGCGGCGACGGACTCCTCGACCAGGAAGGCGAAGTCGCGCACCACCGGCTGGAGGGGCGAGAGCTCGAGCGCCGGCTTCAGCTTGCCGCCCTTGCCGCGCGGCTCGGGGACGGCGTCGAGATAGAGCTCGAAGGCCGCGACCGGTCCCTTGACGTCGTAGGCCGCGAGCACCCGCGGATGGATCTCGCCGAAGCGCGCCAGCAGGTTGGGCCCCAGCTTGAACGCGCCGCTGCTCCCGGGGTGATACCACTTGGGCGCTTCGGCCACGGCGCGCAGGTTGTCGATCGGGGCGCCCAGCATCTCCAGCACCGCCAGCACGTCACCCTTGGCATCGAGCATGTCGGGCGCACGCTCGGGCTCGGCCCAGCTGCGCAAGCTCGCGCGCCCGGCGCGCAGGCCGGCGGCGACCGTCGCCTGGCCGTCGGGCGTCGGGTCGCGGTATTCGGGTCCGATCTCGAACAGCGCGATTTCGCGCTGGCCGCGATCGGCGTTACGCCGCACGGCTGCCAGCAGCGGCGCCAGCACCGAGGGGCGCATCGCGTCGAGGTCGGCGCTGATCGGATTGAGCAGCGTGAGCGCGAGCTCGCCGCCGCCGAACAGCGTGGCCTCCTTGCGCGAGACGAAGGAGAAGCTGACCGCCTCTTCCAGGCCGCGCCAGGCGAGCGCAGTTCGCGCGGCAGAAACGCGGCGCTGTTTCGGCGTCAGGGCTGGCAAGGGCAACGCAGTGTCGAGCGTCAGCGGCGCCTGCGGTATCTCGTCGTAGCCGACGATTCGCAGCACCTCTTCGACCAGGCAGGCCTCGCCCTCGACGTCGTTGCGCCAGCCCGGAACGGTCGCCTTGAGCATGGCGCCGCTGCCGGCAAGGGCGAAGCCGAGTCCTTTCAGGATGCGCTTCTGCTCCGCGAGCGGCACCGCGAGCCCGCCCAGGGTTTCGACCCGCTTCGGCCGGAACGAGATCGTGCGCCTGGGCTTGGGCAGCTTGCCGGCGGAGACGGTCTGGCTGGCTTCGCCGCCGCACAGCGCGAGGATGAGACGCGTCGCCACCTCCACGCCCCACTCGGCGGACGCGGGGTCGAGCCCGCGCTCGAAGCGGTAGCGCGCGTCGGACTTAATGCCGAGCCGGCGGCCGCTGCGCGCGACCCGCAGCGGATCGAACAGCGCGACTTCCAGGAACGCCTCGCTCGTCTCCGCGGTGGCGCCCGAGAGCTCGCCGCCCATGATGCCGCCGATGGCCTGCACGCCGAGCGCATCGGCGATCACCGTGTCCTCGCTCGTCAGGCGATAGCTTTCGCCGTCGAGCGCCAGGATCTCTTCGCCGTCCTTGGCGAGCCGCATGGTGGGATTGCCGGCGAGCTTGCCGGCGTCGAAGACGTGGAGCGGCCGGCCGAGGTCGAAGGTGACGAAGTTGGTGATGTCGACCAGCGCCGAGATTGGCCGGAGGCCGATGGCTCTGAGGCGCTGCTGCAGCCAAGCCGGGCTCGGCCCGTTCCTGAGGCCGCGGTAGCTGCGCCCGGCGACGTAGGGGCAGGCATCGGCGGCCTCGGCCGGCAGCTCGCGCTTCCAGAGGGTCGGCGACTTGAAGCTGCCGATGCTCCGCTCGGCTGCGATCGGCGTCAGCCTGCCGAGCCCGGCGGCAGCTAGGTCGCGGGCGATGCCGTGGACGCCGAGGCAGTCGCCGCGGTTGGGCGTCACCTTGATCTCGATCACCGGATCGTCGAGGCCGGCAATCTTGGCAAAGGGCTCGCCGACCTTGGCGTCCTCGGGCAGCTCGATGATGCCCTCGTGCTCTTCGGAGAGGCCCATCTCGCGCTCCGAAACCAGCATGCCGTTCGACTTCTCGCCGCGAATCTCGCTCGGCTTCAGCAGCAGGCCAGTGCCGGGAATAGTGGTGCCGCTCGGTGCGAAGACGCCTTTCATGCCGGTGTGCGCGTTGGGTGCGCCGCAGACCACTTGCACCACCTCTTTGCCGGTGTCGACGAGACAGACCCTGAGGCGATCCGCGTTGGGGTGCGGGCGCGCCTCCTTGACGTAGGCGACGCGGAACGGCGCCAGCGCGGCGGCGCGATCGGTCACGCCCTCGACCTCATGGCCGATACGCGTGAGCGTCGCGGTGACTTCCGCGAGGCCGGCGTCGGTCTCGAGATGCTCCTTCAGCCACTTGAGGGTGAGCTTCATGGCGCGGCCCTAGAGCCCGCGAACCAGACTCGGCGCGTCCACCGGCACGAAGCCGTAGTGGCGCAGCCAGCGCAGGTCGCCGTCGTAGAAGGTGCGCAGATCGGGAATGCCGTACTTCAGCATGGCGATGCGCTCGATCCCCATGCCGAAGGCGAAGCCCTGATAGCGCCGCGGATCGAGGCCGCAGTTCTCCAGCACCTTGGGATGCACCATGCCGCTGCCGAGAATCTCCAGCCAGTCGCGCCCAGCGCCGATCTTGAGCTGACCGCCTTCGCGCGCGCAGCCGATGTCGACCTCCGCTGAGGGCTCTGTGAAGGGGAAATAGCTGGGGCGGAAGCGCACCGGCAGGTCGTCGATGCCGAAGAAGCTGCGGCAGAACTCAATCAGCGTGCCCTTCAAGTGGCCCATGTGGGTCGTCTCGTCGATCACCAGGCCCTCGACCTGATGGAACATCGGCGAGTGGGTGGCGTCGGAATCGGCGCGGAAGGTGCGGCCCGGCACGATAATGCGGATCGGCGGCGGCATCGACTTCATGTGACGGATCTGCACCGGCGAGGTGTGGGTGCGCAGCACCAGCCGCTCGGCTTCGCTCGGACCGGGCAGGTAGAAGGTGTCGTGCTCCTGGCGCGCCGGATGGTCGGGTGGGATGTTGAGCGCGGTGAAATTGTGGAAGTCGTCCTCTATGTGCGGCCCCTCGGCGAATGAGAAGCCCATCTCGCCGAAGATCGCGACGACCTCCTCCACCGTCTGGCTGATCGGATGGATGCGACCGATCGCCTGCGGGCGCGGCGGGAGCGTGATGTCGAGCCGCTCCTGCTCCAGGCGGCGGTCGAGCTCGCTGTCGGCGAGCGCGGCCTTGCGCGCCTCCAGCGCCTCGGCGACCGCGCTCTTGACCTCGTTGAGGCGCTGCCCGGCGGCCTTGCGCTCCTCGGGCTCGAGCGCCCCCAGGCCCTTCATCTGCTCGGTGATGAGGCCCTTCTTGCCGAGCGTTTCGACCCGTAGCGCCTCCAGCGCGGCGAGGTCGGCGGCACCTGCGACGCGGGCCACCAGCGCGCTCTTGAGGCTCTCGAGGTCGCGTTCGCTCATCGCCCGCTCGACCCGTACGGGCGCGCATACGCACGCGCGCACGCACAGACGGCGCGGCGCCTCGCGCGCCCATCGG
>JBOHKJ010000224.1:0-17737 GCA_050728975.1 Kiloniellales bacterium
TCGTGGAGCAGCGCGGTGATGATCGAGCTATGGTCGAGCTTTAGATCGGTCAGGATGCCAGCGACTTCGATCGGATGGGCGAAATAGGGGTCGCCGGACTCGCGGGTCTGCGATCCGTGCTGCTTCATGGCATAGACGTAGGCGCGGTTGAGGGCATCCTCGTCCACACCGTTGTCGTAGGCCTTGACTCGATCGACCAGCTCGAATTGGCGAATCATGCACCGCTCGGCCCGGGCAACCGCCGGGGTCCGTCAAGCCACGGACCGGTATGCGGTCGCCCGATTCTCTTCACATCTAACATGAAGATAAGCCGCTGCGCCCGCGGGGCCAAGAGATAGCCCCCGGGGAGAGCACAGGGAGAGCGCGGGATTCTGCGCCTTTCGGAGGAGGCGCGGGTTGCCGGCGTCAGGCCGTTTCGTCGTCGCCCTCGGGCGCAGCGGGGGCCTCGGAGCCCCCCTCGCCCTCGCCATCCCCGGCGTCGATCTCCTCGCCCTCCAGGTCGCTCATCCCTGCCTTGGCGGCCTCCTTGGTGGCAGCCTCGAGCTCCAGCATGGCAGTGGTGACATCGAAATCGGGCTGGTCTTCCTCCAGCTCGTCCACCTCGACCTGCTTCTGCAGGCCTTTCACCAGCGAACCTTGGAGCTCCTCCAGCGACACAGTTTGCTCGGCAATCTCGCGCAGCGCCACCACCGGGTTCTTGTCGCGGTCGCGCTCGATCGTCAGCGGCGCGCCGGCGGCGACGTCGCGCGCCCTCTGACCAGCCAGCAGGACCAGCTCGAAGCGGTTCGGCACCTGCAGCACGCAGTCTTCGACGGTTACCCGCGCCATACTCCAAACTCCTCGGACCAGGGAAAATCGGCGGGGCGCCGCATGAGGGAGGCCCCGGGGCCCGGAATATAGGGGCGAGCGCCACCGGACGCAAGGCTGTGGGGGCGGTCCCGGAGCAGCCGGCGCTGAGCGCCGGGCGGCATCCCCAGGGACCCGGTGGGCTTCAGGCCAGCGCCTCGATCTCCTGCCCGGGCGGCAGGGTTGCCGCCAGCTCGCCGGCGCTTCGCCCGGAGAGCGGGTGGCGCCACTCCGGCGCCAGCCCGGCCAGCGGTAGCAGGACGAAGGCCCGCTCGGCGAGACGTGGGTGGGGCAGTGCCGGCCGCCCCCGGGGGTCGGTAACCAGTCCGTGGTAGTCGAGCAGATCGAGGTCCAGCACACGCGCCTCGTTTTTATCACGCCGCTCGCGTCCAAACTCGGCTTCAATCTCGTGCAACAGGGCCAGGAGAGCTTCTGGCGCACGGTCGCTCTCGACCTCCGCGACCCCGTTCACGAACCACGGCTGGTCGGAAACCGGAACCGGGCGGCTGGTGTACCACCGTGATCGCCGCTTCACCTCCACTCCGCGTTGAACAAGCCGATCGAGCGCCGCCTCAAGAGTTGCGCGCGGCGGACCGAAGCGGCTCGAGAGATTGGAACCGAGCGCGATCAAAATCACGCGACGACCTCTTTCCAATCGGTCAATTGCGTCTTGCTACCGGCGCGGAGGTGATTAAATAGAGAGCGAAGATTTCTGGTCGCCGGGCGTTCCGATTTCGGCGAACCGGACCGGCGGTCGCAACTAGGACGGCAATCCCTTTGTGTCCGCAAACAATAGAATAGCCGAGGATCAATCATGCATTTTTACCCGCAGGAGCGCGTCGCTCTCTTCATAGACGGCGCCAATCTGTACTCTACCGCGCGAACGCTCGGCTTCGATATCGACTACAAGCGTTTGCAGGATCTCTTCGCAAGCCGATGTCTCCTCGTACGGGCTTTCTACTATACCGCGTTAGTCGAGGATCAGGAGTATTCTCCCATAAGGCCGCTGGTCGATTGGCTGGACTATAATGGCTACGCGATGGTGACCAAGCCGACCAAGGAGTTCACCGACAATAGCGGCCGGCGCAAGATCAAGGGCAACATGGACATCGAGCTCGCCATCGACGTGATGGAGATGGCCGAGCACGTCAATCACATCGTCCTGTTCTCTGGCGACGGCGACTTTCGTCGTTTGGTCGAAGCCGTGCAGCGCAAAGGGGTGCGCGTGACTGTCGTCTCGACGATCCGCACTCAGCCCTCGATGGTGGCCGACGAGCTGCGCCGCCAGGCCGACGTCTTCATCGACATCGAAGACCTGAGGAGCGAGATCGAGCGCGCGCTCCCGCCCGACCACCCGCGTGCGCGCCAGCACCGGGAGAGCGAGCGCGACTTCGCCGGCAACCGCGAAGACTATTACGAATCCTCCACGCCCGGCCCCATCTAAGCCCGGCGCGCATGGGGGAGCAGGCGGAGCCCGCGGCCGACTGCGCGCTGTGTTCGCGTTTGGCCGGCTATCGGGCCGACAACCGCCGAAACCATCCGGGTTTCCATAACGCACCGGTGCCCGCTTTCGGGCCGCTCGACGCGCGCCTCTTGATCGTGGGGCTGGCGCCTGGCCTCAAGGGCGCCAATCGCACCGGCCGCCCCTTCACCGGCGACTACGCCGGCGACCTGCTCTACGCGACCCTTCTGAAGTTCGGATTGGCGGCCGGCAGCTACGGGCGGGCGCGCGAGGACGGCTTGACGCTCAGCGGCTGCCGCATCACCAATACGGTGCGCTGCGTTCCGCCCGACAACAAGCCGCTGCCGCTCGAAGTCAGGACCTGCGGCCGCTTCCTCGCCGCCGAGATCGCCGCCTTGCCGCGTCTGCGCGCGGTCCTCGCGCTAGGCACCGTCGCGCACGGCGCGGTGCTGGCGGTGCGCGGCGCCCGCAAGAGCGCCTACCCATTCGCCCACGGCGCGCGTCATCGGCTCGACGACGGCCTGACGCTCGCCGACAGCTACCACTGTTCGCGCTACAACACCAACACCGGCAAGCTGACCAGAGAGATGTTCGAATCCGTCTTCGCGGCCCTGACGCCGCTGGTTGCTGCGCGCTAACGGATCACGCTCGCTCGCGCAGCAGACGCTGACGCTGACGTTGCCAGTCGCGCTCCTTCGTCGTCTCGCGCTTGTCGACCTTGCGCTTGCCCTTGGCGAGTCCGACCTCGATCTTGGCGATGCCGCGCTCGTTGAAATAGAGCGCCAACGGCACCACGGTGTAGCCCTCGCGCTGCACCAGCCCCAGCAGGCGCGCCACCTCGCGGCGATGCAGCAGCAGCTTGCGCGGCCGCCGCGGCTCGTGATTGAAGCGGCTCGCCGCCGCGTACTCGCCGACGTGAGCGTTCATCAGGTAGAACGCGCCCGCCATCTCCTGGGCATGCGCCTCGGCGATCGAGACCTTACCGGCGCGAATCGCCTTCACTTCGCTGCCTGTCAGGACCAGACCGGCTTCGAAGCGATCCTCGATGAAGTAGTCGTGACGCGCACGACGGTTCTGGGCGACGGTCTGTCGCGCAGCGCTGGCCATGGGAACCCGAGGGATTCGCGCTAGTTGATCAATCCGGCGTGGACCATCGCGTCGCGCACCTTGGCCTGGGCGGCCTCGGTCGCCGGCACCATCGGCAGGCGCAGGCGATTTTCGCAGAGACCGAGGAGGCTGGCCGCGTACTTGACCGGTCCCGGACTGGTCTCGACGAACAGCGCGAAGTGGAGCGGCAGGAGCCGCGCATTGATCTTCTGCACCGTCGCGATGTCGCCGCGCTGCCAGGCCTCGTGCAGATCCGCGCACTGGCGCGGCGCGACGTTGGAGGTCACCGAGATGCAGCCGTGCCCGAACTGGGCGAGGAACGGTACCACAGTCGAATCCTCGCCGGAGAGCTGACAGAAATCTTCGCCGCAGGCGGCGCGGGTCTTGGCCGGGCGCGTCAGGTCGACGGTCGCGTCCTTGACGCCGACGATGTTCGGCAGCTTGGCGAGCCGCGCCATGGTCTCGACGCTCATGTCGACCACGCTGCGTCCGGGGATGTTGTAGATGACGATCGGGATGTCAACGGCGTCGTGGATCGCCTTGTAGTGCTGATAGAGCCCTTCCTGAGTCGGCTTGTTGTAGTAGGGCGTCACATGCAGCACCGCATCCGCGCCGGCCGTCTTGGCGTGCTTGGTGAAGGCGATCGCTTCCGCGGTCGAATTGGATCCGGCGCCGGCGATCACCGGCACTTTGCCCTTGGCGACCTCGATGCAGAGCTCGTTGACCCTCATGTGCTCGGCGTGGGAGAGGGTTGGCGATTCGCCGGTCGTGCCGCAGGGAACGACGCCGTGGCTGCCCTGGTCTATCTGCCAGGCGACGAAGCGCTGGAAGGCGGCCTCGTCGACGGAGCCGTTCTTGAACGGCGTGATGAGCGCGGTGAGAGAGCCGCGGAAGAGAGGATCGCCCATTGGAGGTCTCCGGGTGGCCTGTGGTCCGTCATATTACGTGTAGGCCGGGAATCCAAGGGCGGATCGCTGTTTGCCGGCGCTTTTCCGCCGCCGTCCGCGCCATGATCGTGCCCTTTTTGCCGCTATGCTTAAAGGAAGCTTAACGCGGGTCGGGCAGGATCGGCGGCGTTCGGGGACGGCGGCAGCGCGCGCGGGAGCTGCGCCCGGCGCCGATTGGCGCTCGAACCCCGAATCGCCTAGACTCGCAGCCGCGCGGCGCGAGAACGACAGAGGGTGGATTCTCACGATGCGGGCTTGCCTCGTTTTTCTCGTCGCGATGCTGGTCGCCCAACTGACCGGCCACACGGCAGCAGCTGATCTCGTTCAGCCTCCGCCCGCCAAGCCGGCGCTGCCCGACTACACCAACGAGCCTGCACCCGGCCGCACCATTGGCGAGCTCGATCGCCGGCTTTACAAGGCTGCCTTCGCCCATCTGCACGGCGGCCACTACCGGCGCGGACAGGCGCTGGCAGCTCAGGGCTCGCACCCGCTGCTCGGCAAGGTCGCCCGCTGGCTTGAGTTGGCGCGGCCGGGCACCGACGCCTCCTTCGCCGAGATCTCCGCTTTCCTCGCCGCCAATCCTGCCTGGCCCTATCAGGAGGCGCTGACCGAGCGGGCCGAGGAGGCGCTTCCCGTCACCATGGCGCCAACCGAGGTGAAGGCGTGGTTCGGCGCCCGGGCGCCGTTGACCGCCGAGGGCGGCACGAAGCTCGGCGAAGCCCTGCTGGCGCTCGGCGAGACCCAAGCCGCGACCGACCTCCTGCGACGGACCTGGGTCGCCGGCGACTTTTCGAGGCGCGACGAGGCCGCGTTCCGCGAGCGCCACAAGGCGCTGCTGCGCCGCGCCGACGATCTCGCGCGCCTCGACCGACTGCTGTGGAGCCACAGCGGCAGCGCCGCGCTGCGCCAGGCCAGGCGACTCGGTGCCGGCTATGTCGCGCTCGCCGAGGCGCGCCTCAAGCTGGCGAGCGGAAGGTCGGGCGTCGATGCCGCCATCGAGCGGGTGCCCACCGAGCTGCGGGACGATCCGGGACTGATCTTCGAGCGGGCCGACTGGCGGCGGCGCAAGGGCCGCTACCATGACGTCGTGGAATTGCTCGATCCGCCGCTGCCCGATGCGCCGATGCCGGAGCTCTGGTGGTCGCTGCGCCTGTGGGCGGCGCGACAGGCCTACAGCGAGAGCGATTTCTCGGTCGCCTACCGGATTGCCGCCAACCACGGCATGACCCGCGGTCTCGGCTTTGCCGAGGGCGAGTTTCTGGCCGGATGGATCGCGCTGCGCTGGCTGCAAGAGCCGGAGCGGGCCTTGGCCCATTTCGCGCATCTGGAAGGCAATGTCTCGACCCCGATCTCGCTCTCACGCGGCGCCTTCTGGGCCGGCGAGGCGGCGCGTGCGCTCGGCCGCACGGAGGAGGCCCAGGTTTGGTACGGGAAGGCCGCGCTCCACAACACGGCCTATTACGGCCAGCTCGCCGCGCTGCGCCTCGGCCAGGAGCCGAACCTGTTGCTGCCCCCCGGCGCCGCACTCAGCGCCGAGCGCAAGGCCGCCTTCGAAGCCGGCGAGCTGGTCAAGGTCGCCCGCCTCCTGGCCGAGATCGAGGAGGACGAGCTGCTGAGCCTGTTCCTGATTCGCCTCAGGGTCGGCGCCAGGACCGCCGCCGACTATGCGCTGGTCACCGACTTCGCCGACGAGATCGGCCGCCCGGACCAGGCGCTCGCCGCCGCCAAGGACGCCCGCGACCAGGGCATGATCCTGGCCGGTCCGCTCTTCCCGCTGCTGGATCGCGCCCTACCAGGGCAGCCCGAGCCGGCGCTGATCCACGCCCTGATCCGCCAGGAGAGCGGCTTCCACACCCGTGCCGTCAGCAGGTCCGGTGCGCGCGGGCTGATGCAGCTCATGCCCGGCACCGCCAAACAGGTCGCGCGCCGCAGTAACGTCAAATACAGCCGCGACCGCCTGACCGACGATCCCGACTACAATCTCCGCCTCGGCCGCAGCTATCTCGGCGAATTGCTGGACGACTACGACGGTTCCTACGTGCTGGCGCTCGCCGCCTACAATGCCGGGCCGTCACGTGCACGCCGGTGGCTGCGCGACTATGGCGATCCGCGCAGCGGCGAGATCGATCCCGTCGACTGGATCGAATCGATTCCCTTCTCGGAAACCCGCAACTACGTGCAACGCATTCTCGAGGCGCTCACTATCTACCGCGCGAGCCTGAAAGGCGGCGACGGCTCGCCGACGCTCGCCGCCAGCCCGGCCGCCTGGACCACGGAGTGACCGGTTAACCTCGACCCGCGCGTCGCAGGCGCTCGCCTCGCGCCGATCTTCCGGCTTTCGGGGAAGCAATTCGCCGAGTCGAGCGATTACCTTCCAGCGATTCCATTCGATCGGGTTCTGCTCTAGGCTCGGCTCCGCCCCGTCGACTCTCGCGCGCAGAGCCGGAGCCCGCGCCAATGAGCAAAACCGACTTCGCCGATATCGGCGCCGCCGTCTTCGACGCCTACGGCACGTTGTTCGACGTCCACTCGGCGGTCGCCCGCGGCGGGGCAGCGCTCGGCGGCAAGGCTAAGGCGGTTTCGACTCTGTGGCGCCAGAAGCAGCTCGAATACACCTGGCTGCGCAGTCTGATGGGTGCCCACGCCGATTTCTGGCAGGTGACGCGCGAAGGGCTCGACTATGCGCTCGCCGCCAACGGCGTCGAGGACGGTAGGCTCGCCGAGACGCTGATGCAGGAGTATCTCGCGCTCGCCGCCTATCCCGACGCCGCCGATTGCCTGAAGCGCCTCAAGGATGCTGGCCTCAAGACCGCGATTCTCACCAACGGCTCGCCGAAGATGATCGAGGCCGCCGTCAGGTCCTCGGGCATCGGCGCGCTGCTCGACGTCCTGCTGTCGATCGAGGAGGTCGGCATCTACAAGCCCGACCCGCGAGTCTATGCGCTTGCAGTCGAGCGGCTCGGTATCGGCAAGGAACGCATCTGCTTCGTCTCGAGCAACGCCTGGGACGCTGCCGGCGCCGCACACTTCGGCTTCCGCGTTGCTTGGATGAACCGCTTCGGCCAGCAGCCCGAGCAGCTGCCCGGTCGGCCGGCGGCGATGATCGGCGGCCTCGCCGAGCTGGCGCCGCTGCTCGGCCGCTGAGCCCCGCGGCGGCCAACAAGCGTCATGCGCGCGCTGGAGCGTTTCGTCTCGGTCCAGGACGGCCGACGCCTCTTCGTCCGAGACGAGGGACCGCTCGCGGCGGGCAATACGCCGGTCCTCTGTCTGCCGGGCCTGACCCGCAACGGCAGCGATTTCGAAGAGCTGGCGCGGCATCTCGCAAAGCAGCGCCGTGTGGTGCGGCTCGACTATCGCGGCCGCGGGCGATCGGAACGCGACCCAGACTGGCGCAACTACCGCCCGTCGATGACAGTCGCCGACACGCTGCAAACGATCGCCGCACTCGACCTGCACCGCATCCTCGCCGTCGGCACCTCGTTCGGCGGCGGCCTCGCAATGGCACTGGCGGTGGCCGGCCCGCTGACGCTAGCCGGCGCGGTCCTGAACGACATCGCCCCCGATATCGAGCCCAGGGCATCGGCGCGCATTCTCGACTATGTCGCCAAGGATCGCCCGCAGCGCGATTGGGAAAGCGCGATTGCCTTCTTGCAAAGCACTCTGCCCAACCTGCCGCTGAGAAGCGAGGACGACTGGTTGCGCTTCGCCAAGTCGACCTATCGCCAAGGGTCCGATGGCTTGCTTCACTACGATTGGGACACGGCGCTCGCCCGCCCCTTCCGCGAGGAAAAGCCGGCCGACCTGCGGCCCCTGTTCCGGGCGCTGGCCAGGCATCCGATTCTGGCAATTCGCGGCGCGCTATCCGATGTGGTAAGCGAAGCGGCGTTCGCCACCATGGCCGCCGCCAAGCCCGACCTGCGCCGGGTCGTGGTGCCGGAGGTGGGCCATGCCCCGGCGCTCGACGAACCACCCGTTCTGGAGGCAATCGATGCCCTTCTCGACGACCTCGACCGCGCCCGTCACTGACGAGATCGCGCTCCCGACCTTCGCCGACATCGAAGTGGCGGCCAAGCGCATCGCCGGCAAGGCGGTGGTGACGCCGCTGCTGGAGTCCGAGGAGCTCGACAAACGGATCGGCGCCCGGGTCCTGATCAAGCCGGAGGTCCTGCAGCGTACCGGCTCCTTCAAGTTCCGCGGTGCCTACAACCGCATCAGCCAGATTCCGGAGCGCGAGCGCGCCAAGGGGGTGGTCGCCTACTCCTCAGGCAACCACGCTCAAGGGGTGGCGGCTGCAGCTCAGTTGCTCGGTCTCCCGGCCACTATCGTCATGCCGAGCGACGCGCCGGCCATCAAGCAGGCCAATACCAAAGGCTACGGCGCCGAGATCGTGCTTTACGATCGCTACAGCGGCTCGCGCGATGCGGTCGCCGACGAAGTCGTGAAACGAACCGGCGGCACGCTGGTAAGGCCCTTCGACGACGCCGGCATCGTCGCCGGCCAGGGCACCTGCGGGCTGGAGATCGCCCGCCAAGCCGCCGAGCGCGGCGCAAAGCTGGATGCTTTGCTTGTAAATTGCGGCGGCGGCGGCCTGATCGGCGGCTCGGCGCTCGCAATGAGGGCCCTCTCGCCGGAGACGAAAGTCTATGCCGTCGAGCCGGAGGGCTTCGACGACACCGCGCGCTCGCTCGCCGCCGGCGAGCGGCTGACGAATGACCCCTCGGCCCGCTCGATCTGCGATGCTCTGCTCTCGCCGAGCCCGGGTGCGCTCACCTTCGCGCTCAACAGCCGGCTGCTGGCCGGCGGTCTGGCGGTTTCAGATCGCCAGGTGATCGAGGCCATCGCCTACGCTTTCCGGGTGCTGAAGCTGGTCGTGGAGCCGGGCGGTGCGGTGACGCTGGCGGCGCTGCTGTCGGGCGCCTTCGATACGCACGGCAAGACGGTGGCGATCGTGCTGTCGGGCGGCAACGTCGATCCCGAGGCCTTTCGGAGCTACCTCAACGCTGTGGGTTAGGCCTCTGTGTGGGAATTCGGCAAGACGAACGGCGCCGCCCGGGAGCGACGCCGCACAGTCTTTCCTGCCAGCGGCATGCCTGCCGCCGGCCTCGACTCTTTAGCCTGCCTTCGGCCTCAGGACTTGAGGGCCGCGGAACCGCCGACAGCGGAGGCCGCCTGAGGCGCCCCGCTCGACGCGGAGCCGCCGCTGCTTGCGGTCGGCTTCATCACCGCGACCTTCGGCTCGAAGGCTGCCTTGCCGGCCTCGAGCCGCTTCACCTGGCCTTCCATGAAGGCGCCGGCTTCGATCGCCAGACTCTGGTGAGCGATGTCGCCGGTGACTCGCGCGGTCTTGGCGAGCAACACGGTCGTTGCCTTGACCTCGCCCTTGACGGTGCCGTAGACGCGCACCGTCTCGGCCGAGAGCGAGCCTGAGACCTGAGCCTTCTCGCCAATGGTCAACATGCGACTGATGATGTCGCCTTCGACCACGCCGTCGACCTGAAGGTCGCCGTTGCTATGGAGATCGCCGACCACGCGGAGATCAGGGCTGATGATCGAGGGCACGCCACTGTCCTTCTTGCTACTGGTTTCCGCGCCAGAGGTCGTTGCGGGGGACGACGCGCTTTCCCCCGACTTGCTGCTACCCTTTGAAAACATACTTGCCTGCCTTCAAGAAGTTGGCTGGATCCTGCGGTTTCCCGTTGTAGAGAACTTCATAGTGTACATGCGGCCCCGTGCTTCGACCAGAACTACCGAGCTGGCCGATCTTCTCGCGGTGCCCCACCTCCTGGCCGGGTTTCACCAGGATTTTCTTCAGATGGGCATAGCGCGTACGAATACCATGCCCATGGTCGATTTCAATCGTGCGGCCATAGCGGCCGCGCCAGCCGGCGAAAGTCACTTTGCCCGGCGCGGTGGCGAAGACCGTGGAGCGCAACGGCGCGGCGAAGTCGGTACCTTCGTGGACGGCGGTCCGCTTGTTGACCGGATCCTTCCGCGCGCCGTAGCTGCTGGTTATGGAAAATTGGTCGAGCGGCGCGCCGAGCGGCAGCGCGCGAACGATCTGGTAGAGCGCCGACCAGCGGTTCAGCTCCAGATCGAGTTGATTGAGGTTGGCTTCCAGCACTTCTTCAGGCGGATTCTCGCCGCCCGCCTCGAGCGGCACGAAGGGGCCACCCTGGCCGGTCCACTTGACGTCGTGCTCGGCCAGCAGCGCTGCAAGGTCGAGGCCGGTCATCTCCACCGTCTTGGCGATCACGCCGATGCTGAGCCGTGTCTGCTCGCTCAAGCCCTCGAAGAGGCTGCGCTGGGCGTTCCCCACTTCGACCATCCGGTTCTCGAGCATCGCCAAACGCTCGCTCAGGAGGGCGCGTTCGCTGTCGAGCTCCCTGTTGCGATCGGTGACGCTTTCCAGCGTCGTGTTCAGCTCGGCCACCCGGCGTTCGAGCTCGCCCTTGCGGCCTTGGGTCTCGGCCAGCTGGCCCTGGAGCGAGGCGATCTGCTCGTTGAGCGCCATCTGCTCCGCCAGCAGCTCCTCGCGCTCCTCCTTCGAGAGGCCGAGCTGACCTTCGAGACCGGCAACGGTCGCCTGAAGCTCGCTGCGGGCGGCGATCGCGCTCGCCAACTCGCGCTCGACTCCGGCCAGCTCCTGGCCCAGCCGCTTGCGCGCCTTGAGCACCGCCTCACGCTCGCTCTCACTGCTCTTGAGGCGGTCGCCGATGTTCACGAACTCGGTCTGGAGGGCGGCATTGCGGTCGGCGATATCGCGCAGATCGTTCTCGAAGCGGGCCAGCTTCCGGCGCAGGCTTTCGCGCGCCACCACCACCCGGGCCCGCTCGGTCTCCGAGGCTTTGAGATTGCCCTGGATCTCACCCAGCGCCTCCGAGCCGCGGCCGCTATGCTCCAGGACCGACAGCAGATAGGCCTGATTGTCCTCCAGGTTCTGCGTGATGTGCGCGAACTGCTCGTGGTACTCGCTGACCTCGCTCAGAAGGTCGAAATAGGCGAGGCGCTGCTGCTCGATCTCCGCAGCGCGGCGCTCGGCGAGGTAGCTGTTGTAGACGTAGCCGCCGGAGGTCCCCAGCACCCATACCAGGGCGAACACGAGGAGCGAGGCGACCGCTTTCTGCAGCGGCGCCGAAACCTTGAAGTAACGGAAACCGCGTTCCGAGCGGAAATAGACCTCGCGCGGAATGAACCAGCCATCCACGCGCCCGGCAAATCGGCGCCAGAACTGCAGAATCTTCAAGCGACCCGGCCCTCCCCAGGGACGCGTCTCCACGCCGACCGGTTACCGCGGGTGACCCTCAGCATACACCCCCGGTACCGCGCGGAACTCGCGAACAGCACCATAAAAAAGCCTAGCCCCCGCAGCGGCTCCCGCCTTGGGCGCTCCCTGGTCGCTCGAGTTCGGCCCCTCTTGGTCCCCGAAGGCCGTTTGCTCGTGCGTCTCCCAATACCTATCGGAGACGACCCCGCTGCTACTCCATCGTAACCTAACGGTGGCCATGCCACGAGGCAAGTTCGTTCTACGTCACGGGCTTAGAATATCCCGCGAAGTATTAAAAAAAATGAACAGACGGTAACAATCTTTATTACAAAATTGTGTCCAATATTCGGCCCCGCCCAAATCCGGCATCCCGAGGGCTTTGCCACCATTCGTCGGCGCCGAAGGGCCGGCGGTTAGTGCCGCGGGCGCCGCTGCGGCTTCAACACGAAATGCGTTTCGATGTGCTTGAGGACCGCCTCGACCGCCGCTTCGACCGAGAGACGGCTGGTGTCGACCACCAGCTCGGCCGCGGCCGGCGACTCATAGGGCGCGGTGATGCCGGTGAAGTCGCTGATCTCGCCGGCCCGCGCCCTCTTGTAGAGGCCCTTGGGATCGCGCAATTCGCAGACCGCGAGATCGGCATCGACGAAGACCTCGTGGAAGGCTTGCGGGCAGGCCGCGCGGGCCCGGTCTCGGTCGCTGCGATAGGGCGAGATGAAGGCGGTGATACAGATGAAGCCGGCTTCGGCGAAGAGCGCCGCCACCTCCCCCACCCTGCGGATGTTCTCGGCCCGATCCTCGGGCGAGAAGCTGAGATTGGCGTTGAGGCCGTGGCGCACGTTGTCGCCGTCGAGCACGTAGACGTGATAGCCCTTGCGGAACAGATGCTGCTCGACCGCCATGGCCAGCGTCGACTTGCCGGCACCCGAAAGGCCGGTGAACCACAGCACGCCGCCCTTGTGACCGTGACGAAGCGCGCGCTCGCTGGCGCCTACCCGGTGGCGCACCGCAGTGATGTTGGTCGACCTGACGGCGCGCGCCGCGCGCTGGTCGGGATAACCTTCCATCGAGATGACGCCACCGGCTACGGTGTCGTAGCCCTCGATCAGCACGCAGCGTCCGGTCTTCGGCAAGCTGGAGAAGGGATCGAGCGCCAGCATCTCGCGGCTACGCAGCACCACTTCGGCAACTGCATTGCGCGGCACCTCGACGACCTCCTGGCGGGCGAGGCTGTCGGTGTCGACCATCGCTGCGATCGCCTGCACGGTGACTGTGGCTTCGCGGGTGGCGAGCTTGAGCTTGTAGCTGCGCCCGACCGCGAGCGGTTGCTCGCCGAGCCAGAAGACGGTCGCGCGAAAGACCGTGGTGAGCAGCGGCGCGCGCTCCAGGTGGCTGGCGATCTCGCCGCGCTCGACGAAGATCTGCTCGTCGAGGGTGATGCCGACAGACTGTCCGGCGCTGGCGCTGCTCGCCGTCTGCGTGTCGGGCCAGGATTCGAGCGATCGCACGGTCGCCATCTTGTCCGACGGCGAGAACAGCAGGCGGTCGCCCACGGCGATCGATCCAGCCTCGATCCGCCCGGCGAGAATGCGCCGCTCGTCAAACTTGTAGACGTCCTGGATCGGCAGGCGCAGGGGCTGCTCGACAAGGCGCTGCAGCGGAACGAAGCGGTCGAGGGCCTCCAGCAGGCTCGGGCCAGTGTACCAGGGCGTGGCGGTGCCGCGCTTGGCGATATTCTCGCCGGCGCGCGCCGAGATCGGCACCACGAAAGACACTTGGATGCCGATGTCGCTCAGGTACTGCTCGATATCGCGGGCGACCGTTTTGAAACGCGTCTCGTCGAAACCGACCAAGTCCATCTTGTTGATCGCCACCGCCACCTGGCGGATGCCGAGCAGATGCAGCAGATAGCCATGGCGCCGCGAAGTTTCGCGCACTCCCTCCGCGGCATCGACGACGATGATCGCCGCCTCGGCGCTCGCTGCGCCGCTCACCATGTTCTTCAGGAACTCCCGATGGCCGGGCGCATCGGTGATGACGTAGTCGCGCTTGCTGGTGTGGAACCAGATCTGGGTCGCGTCGATGGTGACCGCCTGGTCGCGCTCGGCCTGGAAGGCGTCGAGCACGAACGACCACTCGATCTCCATCCCGCGCCGGGCCGAGACCGCCTCCAACTCCTCGGCCTTACCGGGTGGCAGCGACCCGGTGTCGTAAAGCAGGCGTCCGATCAGGGTCGACTTGCCGTGGTCGACATGGCCGACGACGACGATCTTCAGCGGCGGCTCGCCGGCGCGCTCCGCGCCTACGCGCAGGTGCACCACCGACTTGGTTGCCTTGAGTGCATCCATTCTAGAGGTATCCCGTTGCGCGCAGGCGCTCGAAGGCGTCCTCGCGCTCATGGTCCATGGCACGTCCGGCGCGCTCGGCGGTCCGAGTCACCTCAAGCTCGGCGATGATCTCGGCGATGGTGGTCGCGTCGGAGTCGATCGGATTGGTGATATCCTGGTCGCCGAGCGAGCGATAACGCTTGCCCTCGTGGGCGAAGTACAGCGGCACCAGGGGAATGTCCTCGCGTTCGATGTAGCGCCAGATGTCGAGCTCGGTCCACTGCAGCAGCGGATGGATGCGCAGGTGAACGCCCTCGGGAAAATCGGTCTTGTACTGATCCCAGAACTCGGCCGGCTGGTTCTTGAAGTCCCACTGCCCGGTCTCGTCGCGCGGCGAAAAGACTCGCTCCTTGGCGCGGGTCGCCTGCTCGTCGCGGCGGATGCCGGCGATCACCGCCTTGAAGCCGTAGCGCTCGATCGCGGTCCTGAGACCGGCGGTCTTGCGCGCTGCGGAGCGGGCGGCCGGCGGCAGGGAGGGATCGATAGCCTCGATCGGCGGGCAGTCCTCGATCTTGAGATCGAGCTCCCACTCCTTCCCATAGCGATCGCGGAAGGCATACATCTCCCGGAACTTCTTACCGGTATCCACATGCATCACGGGGAACGGCACGTGGCCGAGGAAGGCCTTGCGGGTCAACCAGACGAGAACGTTCGAATCCTTGCCCAAAGACCACAGGAGAGCGAGCGGCTCAACCCGCGCATAAGCTTCTCGAAGGATATAGACGGATTGGGCTTCGAGTTCGTCGAGTCGCTGCATGACCGAGGGCCTTCTCGTAACGTGACGCTATGGTGAGGAGAAAGAGCGGGCAGAGCCAGTCTGCCCAAATGTGCGACGTAACGCCATTGAACCGGTGAATCAATAGCTTTTGCCGCCAGGCCGCCGGCCCCGGCGGGTAGCGCTAGCTGGCAGCTCTCAGCCCGGCTGGATCCCCCGCTTCCAGGCGCTCGCCCGGCAGCCAGACCGCGACCCGGGTTCCGACACCCAGTTCGCTCATCAGTTCCAGGCGGCCGCCGTGGAGCTCCACGAGACTGCTCGAGAGCGCCAGCCCAAGGCCGGTGCCCTCGTAGCGACGGTCGAGGCCGGATTCGATTTGCCCGAAGGGCGCCAGCGCGCGTGGGATGTCCTCCTGCCTGATACCGATCCCGCGATCCATGACCTCGAAAACCAAGCCGGCATTCCGTCGCTCGACGGTAACGGCGATGGAGCTCGGCTGGGGCGTGAATTTCACGGCATTGCTGAGCAGGTTGAGCAGCACCTGACGCAGCGCTCTGCGATCGGCTTTCAGCTGCGGCAGGCCGGGCTCCGCCCTCACCGCGATATCGTGGCCGGCAGCCGAGGCCCGCTCGCCGATGAGCGGCAGGCAATCCTCGACTAGCTGCAGCGGAGCGAAGCTCTCCTCGGTGAGCGTAAAGCGCCCGGTCTCGATCCGAGCGACGTCGAGGATGTCGTTGATGATCTCCAGTAGGTGCTGGGCGCTGCCGTGGATATCGACCGCGTAGTCTTTGTACTTTGGCGTGCCGAGCGGCCCAAGAAGCTCCCCGCTCATGGTTTCCGAGAAGCCGATGATGGCGTTCAAGGGTGTGCGCAGCTCGTGGCTCATAGTGTGGAGGAACTCGGTCTTGCCCCGGTTGGCCGCGACAGCTTCCGCGCGTGCGGTCTCGAGCGCGTCCTCACGCGCCTTTATCGCCGTCATGTCGATGAAGACGCGCACCTGGCCGCCATCGAGCGTACGCCGGCTCGCGACCCGCAAGTGCGTGCCGTCGCTCAGGCACATCTCGTCCGAGCGCCCCAGCGCGCTCGCTTTGGCCAGATGCTCGGCGAGCCAGGCCTCCGGATCGCTGGCGCCGCAGTCGAGCCGGCCGTTTTCGATCATCGCCCGAATGAGGTTTCGGTAAGGCCAGCCGGCGTGCGCTTCGTCGGCGACCTTGCCGGCTAGCTCGCGGAACCGTTCGTTGGCGAGCAGCAAGCGATCCTCGGCGTCGAAGACGGCAAAGCCTTCCGAGGTTGCCTGCACCGCTGCGGCAAGGCGATTGCGCGCCTCCTCGGCCTGGCGCTCGGCCAGGCGCTGCTCGGTCACGTCGCGGAACTGCACGACCGCAATCTCGCGCTCGTCCGACTGCATGAAATTGACCACCGCCTCGAGATGGATACGCCGGCTGTTCGGACCCTCGACCCAGACCGTGTGCGGGCCACCCGGGCGAAAGGCGGCCTCCGCGAGCGCCGCCCGGTCCGCCTCCCCTGCCGGAAGCGGCGCCAGGGCTTCGAGCCGCTTGCCGAGCGCCCGATCCGCGTCGACGCCGAGAATGCGTGCGGCTGCCTGGTTGAGGCTTCGCAGACCCTCTTGGCGATCGACCGTGATGATCCCATCGAAGGAGTTCTCGACCACCTGGGCCATGAAGGCGTCTTTGCGGCGCATTTCGAGGCTCTGCAGCAGGAGCCGTAGATCCTGCTCCTCGATCCGGGTGAGCGTGGTGCCGCCGAAGGCCAGCAGCGCGGCCAACAGCCACGGTGCGATCGGAATCGTGACCGGCGCGCTGGCCTGGATTGCCAGCGACAGGCCCCAGATTGACAGGAGGGACAAGGCAAGCGCCGCCAGTCCGCGGCGCCACGAGAGCTGCCGGAAGGCCCAGCTGAACGCCACGACCAGAAACAGCGCGATGGTCAGAAGCGGTCCGGTCGCCAGGGCCATCAAGGCGCGGCCCTGGACCAGCGACTCGTATCCCAGAGCCTGCACCAGCGGCCCGGCGAGCGCACGATGCAACGGTGCCGCAAACTGGTCGCCGAGCTCCACCGCCGTGGCACCCACCAAGACCTGCCGTCCGACCACCAGCGCGGGATCGAAATCCCCGTTGAGAACATCGTAGTAGGAAAGCCGCGGAATCGTGTCGAGGTCGATGCCGTAGTCGATCAGGAAATCTGGATGATTGCCGGCCTCGCCCGCCAGCATCGCCCAAACCGTTGGGATGAACCCCTGGTCCCAGGGCTGCTCGGTGGAAAGGCGGCGGATCAGGCCGTCGGGGTCGGGCCGCACATTGGCGGCGGCTCGCGCGCTCGCCGAAAATTCGGCGAGCGGCTGGCGAATCAGAAGCTCATGGCCGCCGCCAGGCGCGCGCGACAGCTGCACGAAGACCGGCAGCACCACCTTCGGCCCCGCTTCGCCGAGCGCGCGGGCCAGTGCCGCATCCTCCACCGGGGTCGAGCGCGCGCTGAAATCGATGTCGAGGGCGACCCGTGTGGCACCCGCTTCCAGCAGCTGCTCGATGACTGTCGCGTGATAGCTGCGCGGCCAGGGCCAGAGCGGCAGACGAGCGAGGCTGACGGCGTCCATCTCCACCACCACCAGCCCCGCAGTCGCCGGCCGCTGCAGCAGACGGAAGCCGAGGTCGGAGAAGGCGCGTTCGAGCGGCGCCAGCAAGCCAAAGGACTGCGCCGCCACCACCACTGCGAAGAGGACTGCCTGAACGGCCAAGGCCGGCGCTCTCAGACGCGCCGGCCAAGCCGTCATGCCACGCTTGCTTTTTCTACAGGTCACGTTGCTATCGTCTTGCCTTAACGAAGGAACGCCTTCGCCGCCCCTTGCGACGCCAGGATCCTTCAATCAAACGATGAAGCGATCGCTAACGCCGCCAATGCTTCGGGAATAGCGGCCGGCACTGCTGCGGGCCCGGCAAGATCAGCGCAAGTAATTCTCGAGCGGCTTGCCTGACGAGCCTGGGCTGGGGG
>JBOHKJ010000225.1:0-1715 GCA_050728975.1 Kiloniellales bacterium
TGGATCTGTTCCATTTCCAGGAGGAGGCTCCGGGCGCGGCGTTCTGGCATCCCAAAGGCTGGACCGTCTATCGTCAGATCGAGGCCTACGTCCGGCGCCGCCTGGAGGCCGCCGGCTACGTCGAGGTGAAGACCCCGCAGCTCCTCGATCGCTCGCTCTGGGAAGCATCCGGCCACTGGGAGAAGTTCGGCGAGCACATGTTCGCGCTCGAGGCCGAGCACAAGACGCTCGCGCTGAAGCCGATGAACTGCCCGGCGCATGTCCAGATCTTCAATCAGCGCCTGCACAGCTACCGTGACCTGCCGCTCAGGATGGCCGAGTTCGGCTCGTGTCACCGCAACGAGCCCTCGGGCGCCCTGCACGGCCTGATGCGCGTCCGCGCGTTCACCCAGGACGACGCCCACATCTTCTGCACGCCCGAGCAGATCACCGAGGAGAGCGTGCAGTTCTGCAAGCTGCTGCAAAGCGTCTACCGTGACTTCGGCTTCGAGGACGTGCGCGTCAATTTCGCTGACCGGCCGCCTGTACGGGCGGGCGACGACGAAGTGTGGGATCGCGCGGAGGAGGCGCTGCGGAAATGCCCCGCGGCGGCCGGACTCGAAACCAAGTTCAACCCCGGGGAGGGCGCCTTCTACGGCCCGAAGCTGGAGTTCGTGCTGACCGACGCGATCGGCCGCGAATGGCAGTGCGGTACGCTGCAGGTCGACTTCGTCCTGCCCGAGCGATTGAACGCCAGCTACATCGGCGAGGACGGCCAGAAGCACCGCCCGGTCATGCTGCACCGCGCGATCCTCGGCTCCGTGGAGCGGTTCATGGGCATTTTGATCGAGGAGCACGCGGGCAATCTGCCGCCGTGGCTGGCGCCGGTGCAGGCGGTGGTCGCGACGATCACCAACGAGAGCGACGACTATGCGCGCGAGGTGGGGGCGGCGCTGGCCGCGGCCGGGATCCGCCACGAGCTCGACCTGCGGAGCGACAAGATCGGCTACAAGGTGCGCGAGCACTCGCTGGCCAAGGTGCCATTGATCCTGGCGGTCGGCCGCCGCGAGGCCGAGCAACGTACGGTCGCGGTGCGCCGCCTCGGCAGCGGAGGTCAAGAATCCCTTGCCCTCGAGCAGGCGATGGCGTTATTTGTCGGCGAGGTGCGCCCGCCCGATCTTGCCCGAAGGTAAGCGATCGGCCCGACCGTCGGCGGGACGGGCGCGGCGCCTCGAGAACCAAAGGTTTTGACCACAAGAGGAGGGTACCACGGCCAGAATGGCAGCGGCTCGGGAAGACTATCGAATCAACCAAAACATCGACAGTCGGGAAGTACGTCTGGTCGACGAGCACGGGGAGATGGCCGGGGTCGTGCCCCTGGCGGACGCGTTGCAGCGTGCCGAAGCGGCGGGTCTCGATCTGGTGGAAGTGTCGCCGAACGCTGAACCGCCAGTGTGCAAGATCCTCGACTACGGCAAGTTCAAATACGAGGCGCAAAAGAAGGCCAATGCGGCCCGCAAGAAACAGAAAGTCATCGATGTCAAGGAAATCAAGATGCGCCCCAACATCGATGACAACGATTACAACATCAAGATGCGCAAAATCCACGAATTCTTGTCGGATGGCGACAAGGTCAAGGTGACGCTCAGGTTTCGGGGACGTGAGCTGGCGCACCAGGATCTGGCGATGGGCCTTTTGGAACGGGTGCGCGACGAGCTGGGCGAGCAGGCCAAGAT
>JBOHKJ010000226.1:0-1735 GCA_050728975.1 Kiloniellales bacterium
CTGCGCGCCGCGGACGCGACCGTCGCCAAGGCCTGCGACGATCTCTATGGACAGCTCGATAACGCGGGAATCGAAGTGCTTTACGACGACCGCGACGAGAGTGCCGGCGCCAAGTTCGCGGAGATGGACCTGATCGGTCTCCCCTGGCAGCTGGTGGTGGGCCCGCGCGGCGTGAAGCAGGGCGTCGTCGAGCTCAAGCGCCGCAGTGGCGGCGAGCGCGAGGAGCTTTCGCCCGAGGCGGCGCTCGCGCGGCTCGCCGGCTGACGCCAGCTTACCGGATGCTTTTCTCGCCCTTCGAACGCCTGGTTGCGCTGCGCTACCTGCGGGCGCGGCGCGAGGAAGGCTTTGTCTCGGTCATCGCGATCTTCTCGCTGCTCGGCATCTTCCTCGGCGTCGGCACCTTGATCGTGGTGATGGCGGTAATGAACGGCTTCCGCCATGAGCTGATCGCCAGCGTGGTCGGCTTCAATGGCCATGTTACCGTACAGAGCGCCGGCGGCCAGATCCGGGACTACGATCCCCTGGTCGCGCGTCTCGAGGGAATCGACGGCGTGGTCAGCGTGACGCCGCTGGTGCAGCAGCAGGTTCTTGCGCGGTCGCCATATTATGTGGCCGGGGCATTGGTGCGCGGCGTCAAGCCGGAGAACTTCGCGCGCCGCTTCGCCGACAAGCTGGTGGCGGGATCGGTAGAAAACTTCGCCGCCGAGGATGCGGCGGTCCTGGGAAGCAAGCTTGCAGACAAGCTCAATCTACGAGTCGGAGACCGGGTCACCTTGATCTCGCCGCAGGGGCTGGCGACGGCGATCGGCGTAGTGCCGCGGCAGAAGTCCTATCGGGTAGTGGCACTCTTCGAGGTCGGCTTCTACGAATACGACGAGAACTTCCTTTATATCCCGCTCGATGCCGCGCAGCGCCTCTTTCGTTTGCCTGGTCAAGTCGACCTGATCGAGATCTTCGCCACCGATCCCGAGCGCGCAGTCGAGCTGCGGGGCTCCATGCTGGAGGCCGTGGGCCCCAACCTGAGGCTGGTCGATTGGCAGGGGCGCAGCGCCGCCATCGCCAGCGCGATAGAGATCGAGCGGAATGTCATGTTCCTTATCCTTTCGCTCATCATCCTGGTCGCCGCCTTCAACATCCTGTCGGGCCAGATCATGCTGGTGAAAAACAAGGGACGCGACATCGCGGTGCTGCGCACGCTGGGCGCCACCGGTGGGATGATCCTGCGCATCTTCTTCCTGTCGGGGGCAGTCATCGGCGTGGCCGGCACGATTCTCGGCGTCGTAGGTGGCATTCTCTTCGCCACCCATATCGAGGAGATCCGCCAGTTCATCCAGGGCGTGATCGGAACCCGTCTGTTCGCAGAGGAGATCTACTTCTTTGCCCGGCTGCCGGCGCGAGTCGAGACTTCCGAAGTGGTGCTGATCGTAGCCATGGCGCTCTTCTGGTCGTTTTTGGCACCACTCTATCCGGCCTGGCGCGCGGCACGCCTCGATCCGGTGGAGGCCTTGCGCTATGAGTGAGGTCCTGACCCTTTCCGGCATCCGCAAGACTTTCCGCCAGGGCGGACGCGACCTGCAAATCCTGCGTGGGCTGTCGCTCTCGATCCGTAGCGGCGAGATCGTGGCTCTGGTCGGACCCTCGGGCAGCGGCAAGTCAACCCTGCTGCATATTGCCGGCCTGCTGGAGCGGGCCGACGAGGGCGAGGTCGCGATCGAGGGACGCACGGCCAACGGTC
>JBOHKJ010000227.1:0-1748 GCA_050728975.1 Kiloniellales bacterium
CACCCGGCCGTCGAACGGCGGCGCGGTGGTGAGCTCCAGCGCGCGCTGCTCGATCAAAAGGACCCGCAGCCCGGCGCCGGCAACCGCGCCGGCGAGCGCGAGCCCGGTCATGCCGCCGCCGATAACGATCAGATCGAAACGCGAAGCGCTCTGTCGTTGGTGCACCACGATCCAGGCCATCTGCCGCAACTCCAGGAAGTCCATGCTACCTCGAACGCGACCGGGTCTTCCAGACGAGCGTGAGCCTACGGACTGTCCGATGGCGAGGAACGCGATGCTGCCGCGCAACTATCCCGAGTGGGCGATCTCGACCCGCCATGCGCCTGAGAACCCGCAGTACGCTCTCTGGCCCTGACGGAACAGGCGGGCATCGACGCTCCGGGCGCCGGCCTCGTGCAGGAATGCGTCAGGCGCCCGATCGTCGGCGGTAGGGCCACCAACCGGCCGTGATCGCCGAGCCGATTGGTCGGGAGGGTAGCGGCTGAGCGTAATCCCCCGACTGCGTCGTGTGGTCCCCGGCGCTGGGTCACGATGCCCCTCCCCGCCAATCGATGGTGACGACGCTGGCGACATTTCTTCTCGCCTTATGGCACATTTCTTTCCTCTTGCTGAGCAACCGCAACGGTGGCAGAGTTCGCCAGAATTGATGGGGCCTCGACCGGAGAGGCCCGATAGGAGAGGGTATGGAAGCGTCGAGCGGCGCGCCTGCCAATTGCAAGTACCCGGCATTCATAAGCTACAGCCACAAGGACGAATACTGGGCCCGCCGGCTGCACAGGAGTATTGAAGGCTATCGCGTGCCAAAGTCGTTGGTGGGCCGGCCGGGCCGCGGCGGCCCGGTTCCAAGTCAGATTTTTCCGGTGTTCCGCGACCGCGACGAGCTCGCGTCCTCGGCCGATCTTCCGACGGCGCTGCGCGAAGCGCTCAACCAGTCGGCCCACCTGATCGTGCTGTGCAGCCCGGCGGCGGCGCAGAGTCGCTGGGTCGACCAGGAGATCATCGAGTTCAAGCGGCTGGGGCGGGATGATCGGATCCTGCCGCTGATCGTCGACGGCGAGCCGCACGCGCGCGCGCCCGAGCGCGAATGCTTTCCGCCAGCGCTGCGCTTCGAGGTCGACGCCGCCGGCCGCCTCACCGACCAGCCGGCGGAGCCGGTCGCCGCCGATCTGCGCCCCGAGGCTGACGGCGAAGAGAACGCCAAGCTCAAGCTGATCGCGGGCGTGCTCGGCGTGCCCTTCAACGACCTGCGCCAGCGGGAGCTGATCGCCGCCCGGCGGCGTGCCCGGATCTGGCAGGGGGTCGGGGCGACCATGGGGCTCCTGGCATTGCTCGCGGCGGGCGGCGGCTGGATGGCCTGGCGCTATGGCCAGCACGCCGAAGGCCTGCTGGCGGAGGCGATCAGGATCTCGGCCGACCAGGTGGGCGGGGCGGTCAACGTGGCCGATCAGCAAGGGGTGTCCCGCAAGGCGATCGAGGAGCTGCTCACCCGGGCCGAATCGGCATTCGACGGCCTCTATCGCAAGACCGCCGAAGCGCCGCGACTGCCGTGGCGCGACGCCGCCGCTCCCGCCCGCCTGCGCGGCCAGTATGCGGTGCTGCTCCTGGTGCTTGCAGATCATCACGGGATCATCGGCAACACCGAGCGGCAGCGGGCAACGGCCGAGCAGGCCCGCTCGTTGCTGGCAGGGGTCGTCGGCGAGGAGCCGTCCGACCCCGGATGGCGCGCTCAGCTGGCGCTGAGCGATGAC
>JBOHKJ010000228.1:0-11625 GCA_050728975.1 Kiloniellales bacterium
ATACGACAGAAATCTAGGGTCGGCGGGCCCCTGGGGGAAGGCTCGGCGGCGGAGGCTAGGGCGCGAGCCCGGCGGGATTAACGTCCGGCCGGGGCCTTGGCGGTCATGTGCTTGAGGCCGCGGGCCAGATAGTCGTAGCCGGTGACGAAGGTCAGGCCGGCAGCGATCCAGATTCCGATTTCGCCGATCAGCTGGATCGGCAGTCCGTTGGGCCCGGCATTGCCCACGATCAGGATGCCCAGCGCCACCATCTGAATTCCGGTCTTCCACTTGGCGAGCCGGCTGACCGGCATCGGCACCTTTATCTCGGCGAGGTACTCGCGCAGACCCGAGACCAGAATCTCGCGGCAGAGGATCACCAGCGCGGGCACCACCACGAAACCGGTGACGTGGTCGAAAGCGACCAGCAGCACGATCAGCGCCGCCACCAGCAGCTTGTCGGCGATCGGGTCGAGGAAGCGGCCGAGCGCCGAAACCTGCCCCCAGTGGCGGGCGAAGTAGCCGTCGAAAAAATCCGTAATGCACGCGAAGGCATAGACTAGAAAGGCCAGCCAGCGCATGAGCGCGCCGTCGAAAAAAAATAGGATCACCAAGACTGGAATCGCGGCGATTCGGGAAAGCGTTAGAAGATTGGGCAGGCTGGTCAGCATGGTGCCGCTTCGGAGACTAGTGCTGGGCAAAGGGCGCGCGGGCGGGCGGCTATCTTTAGCACGGGCGCAATCCGCTCACTACCCGTCCTTGTGGAAATGGCCGTAGATGCGCTCGGCCACCGCGCGGCTGATGCCGGCCACGGCCTGCAGGTCGGCGACGCCGGCCTGCGTGACAGCGCGCGCCGAGCCGAAGTGCAGCAGCAGGGCCTTCTTGCGTCTGGCGCCGATTCCCGGCACCGCGTCGAGCACCGAGGTGAGGCGCGACTTGCTGCGGCCGAGGCGGTGGCTGCCGATGGCGAAGCGATGCGCCTCGTCGCGCAGGCGCTGAAGGAAATAGAGCAGCGGATCGCGCGGCTCGAGCAGGATCGGCGGGCGATCGGGCAAGAAGATGCGTTCGCGTCCGGCGTTGCGCTCCGGGCCCTTGGCGATCGCCGCCACGGGAATGTCGGAGAGCCCGAGATCGGCAAGCACCGTGCTGGCGACCGCAAGCTGGCCGCGCCCGCCATCGATCAGCACCAGGTCGGGCCAGGTTTCGCCGCCGCGCTCCGGGTCTTCCTTGAGCGCGCGGGAGAAACGCCGGGTCAACACCTCGCGCATCATCGCGTAGTCGTCGCCGGGCGCGAAGCCCCCGAGGGGCGTTGCGAGCGGCGCGGTTTCCTCGGCCAGGCCGGGCGCGCGCGCCGTGGCGTTGCCCGCCGCGCTGTCCCTGCTCCCCGGATCGTTGGCGGGCCGCTTGGCTGCGCCCTTGATCAGGAAGCGGCGATAACCACTCTTGGCGAAGCCTTCCGGGCTGGCGACGATCATCGCGCCGTAAGCATCGCTGCCCTGGATGTGGCTGTTGTCGTAGACCTCGATACGGTCCGGGCGCCCTTCCAGGCCGAGCCGCTGGCCGAGCTCGTCGAGCAACCGGCGCTGGGTGCCGCTTTCGGCGAGGCGGCGGGCGAGGGCGTCGCGGGCGTTGGTCAGCGCACGCTCCATGACCTGGCGCTTCTCGCCGCGCTGCGGCGTCATCAGCTCGACCCTGCGGCCGGCCTTGAGGCTCAGCGCTTCGGTCAGCAGCGCCTTCTCCTCGAGCGGATGGCTGACCAGCACCAGCGGCGGCAGCGGCTTGTTCTCGTAGAACTGCGTGAGGAAGGCGGCCAGCACCTCCGCGGTCTCCAGGGCCTTGTCGTGGCTCGGGAAGTAAGCGCGATTGCCGTAGTTGCGGCCGGCGCGGAAGAAGAACACCTGAATGCAGGTCTGGCCGCCCTGCTGGTGCGCGGCCAGCACGTCGGCATCGTCGATGCCGGCCAGGTTGATGTCCTGGTGGGCCTGCACGTGGGCGAGGGCCCGCAGACGATCGCGATAGCGGGCCGCAGTCTCGAAATCGAGACGCTCCGAGGCGTCCTGCATTGCGGCGGCCAGCTGTTCCTGAACCTCGCGCGAGCGGCCGGCCAGGAAGTCGCGTGCCTGGCGCACCAGTTGCCCATAGTCGCTCTCTTCGATCCGCCCGACGCAAGGCGCGGAGCAGCGCTTGATCTGGAACATGAGGCAGGGCCGGCTGCGGCTGGCGAAGACCGCGTCGGAGCAGGAGCGCAGCAGGAAGGCCTTCTCGAGTGCGGTGATCGAGCGGTTGACCGCCCCGGCCGAGGCGAAGGGTCCATAGTAGGCCCCGGCACGCTCGTGGCTGCCGCGGTGCTTGGCGAGCTGCGGGAAGGGGTGATCTTCGGCGATCAGGATATAGGGAAAGGACTTGTCGTCGCGGAGCAGCACATTGTAGCGCGGCTGCAGGCGCTTGATCAGGTTGCTTTCCAGCAGCAGCGCCTCGACCTCGCTCGCCGTTCCCACGACCTCGACGGCGGCAGTCTCGGCCACCATGCGCTGCAGGCGGTGCGGCAGCTTGCCGATCTGGGCGTAGCTGTTGACCCGGCGCTTGAGCTTGGCGGCCTTGCCGACATAGAGCGCATCGCCGTCCCCATCGAGCATGCGGTACACGCCCGGCGCCTCGGGCAAGGTCTTCACCGCCTCGGCGACCGCTGCCGCGCCCCGGGCCAGGCTCGCGGGCTGGCGTTGGTGCGCCGCCGGCGGGGAAGCATCGTCCCCGGTTTCGCGCCGCGCCTCGTCCCGAATCTCGCCCCCCGGGCCCATCGCGGAGCGCTTGCCGCCGGCCGAAGGGTCGTCTGCCCGTCGCTTGCCTTTCTTGATGCTCATGCTCGGCACTCAAACAAGGGGCCCGCTCGGGGTCAACGGCGGCGGTGGCCGATCCCGCAGCGTCGGTGGTCAGCTATCCACGAGTCCTGTGGATATATGTGTTGCTAAGTTCGCGCCGCGGCGTCTCCAAGCTTAGGGAATCAAGCTTATTCCTTGCTTGCCCAAATTTTGGGCAATTTTTTCAAGTTATTGAATTTCCTTCAGAAAATAAAAGTCAATGGTAAACATATAGTAACAATTGACGAAACGGGCCCGTAGATCGCGGCGACAATGGGCAGGGACCGGGCCCTGTGCACAACTCGATGCGCCGGACACTGGCTCGAATCCGAGGAGACGCAAGGGCTTAGCCCGGCGCGGCGAAGGTTCTACGCGAGCCGCAAGGAACTCACCGAGAGGGTCGTCGGCGCTCGATCTCGATGCCGATTCCGGCGACGTCGGGGTAGCGTTCCAGCTTCTCGATCCGAATCCGCGCTGCACGGACCCTGGGGTGGTCGAAGCAGAGCGCGCTCAAGCGCTCGGCCAGCGTCTCCAGCAACTTCACCTGGCTGTCGACGCAGACCCGGCGAATGCCGTCGACCATACCGCTGTAGTCGACGACCTCGCCGATCTTGTCGCGCTTCACCGCCCGAGGCACGATCTCCAGCTCGAGGTTGATGCGCAGCCGCTGCCGGCCGGAGCGCTCGGCCACGGTCACGCCGACCCGTGACGCGACCTCGAGGTCGCGGATGAAGATCCGCTGATGGCTTGCCTCCAGCTGCAGCGCCGAAGCCGCCGCGCGCGGCGCCGGCCGACGCACCGCCTGCTTGACCTTGGGCTTGCTCCTGGTCCTGCTCGTCATTCGCTCGGCGCCTCGGTCTCCGCCCGTCGTCCGTCGGGACCGGCCTGCATCCAGCCGAGGTGCTGCCCGCCGTCGAGCGCGATCATTTGCCCGGTCATCGACTTCGCCGCAAGGAGGAACAGCAGAGTCTCCGCGATCTCCTGCGGCGAGGTGCCGCGCCCGAGCGGCATGGAGGCGCACTGGCGGGCGAACTGCTCGTCGCTCTGGCGCGCGCTGGGAAGCGCCGGCCCGGGGCCGATGCCGTTGACCCGGATGCGCGGCGCAAGGGCCAAGGCAAGGCTCTGCGTCAGGGTCCAGAGCGCCGCCTTGGTCACGCTGTAGCTGAGAAACAGCGGCGTCAGGTTCCAGACCCGCTGGTCGAGCATGTTGACGACCAGGCCGCCGCAGTGTCCGGGCAGCGCCGCCACGAAGGCCTGGATCAGCACCAGCGGCGCGCGCAGGTTGGGCTCGAGATGCCGGTCCCAGGACGCGCGGGTGGCGCTCTCCACGGTGTCCAGCTCGAAGACCGAGGCGTTGTTGACCAGCAGGCCGAGCGGCCCGAGGGCCGCCACCGCGCGCGGCACCAGGGTCTCGACCTCGGCTTCGCGCGCGAGGTCGCCCTGGAGCGCCACCGCCTTGCCGCCGCCGGCAGCGATCTCGGCGACCAGCGACTCGGCCTCCCTGGCCGAGTTGTTGTAATGGACGGCGACCGCATGGCCCGTGCCGGCGAGCGCCAGCGCCAGCGCCCGGCCGATCCGCTTGCCGGCGCCGGTCACAAGCGCGGCCTTGGGGTAGTCGTCGGGATGACGCGCGAGCCGGGTCTCGGGCAGGGTCGGCATGGTGGCGAGAATGCAGGAGCAGCTTTCGCGGCACAAGGCTGGCACGGCACGAGACCGGCCCGGCTCCGGGCCGTCGGTCGTCCTGCGACGAAACGAGACGTCTAGCCGGTCAGCCCTTCTTGCCGTCGCCGGCCTTGTCGCCGCTGCCCGGCTCCAGCACCAGCGACGCGGAGTTCATGCAGTAGCGCAGCCCGGTCGGCTCCGGCCCGTCTTCAAAGACATGGCCCAGGTGAGCGTCGCAGCGCGAGCATAGCACTTCGGTGCGGGTCATGAGAGAGGAGCGGTCGCTCTTGGTCTCGACCGCCTCCTCCGAGAGCGGCTGATAGAACGATGGCCAGCCGCTGCCGGAGTCGAACTTGGTCTCGGAGCTGAACAACCGCTGGCCGCAGCAGATGCAGCGATAGGTTCCCTGCGCCTTGCTGTTCCAATATTTTCCGGTGAAGGCGCGCTCGGTGCCGGCCATGCGGGCGATGCGATACTGCTCGGGCGTCAAGCGCTTCTGCCACTCGGCCTCGCTCTTTTGGATCTTGGGCTTGCCGCCCGCCGATGTCTGCTCGCTCATCGCACCATCTCCCGTTTCCGGCCGGCATTCTCTTGGCCCGGCTTTTATGCGGCAAATGTGGTCGCTTGGCGCCTCAGCGGCAAGGGGACCGGCGCGGCTTGCAGCGGCTCGGGCGATCAAAAGCGCGCGAGCGCGTTCAACGGCGCAACAGGAGCGCCGGCTGGTCCTGATAGCTGATGCGCTGGAACTCGCGATAGCCGCATTTCTCGGCGACGCGAATCGAGGCGTGGTGCTCGGGATCGATCATGCAGACCGTTCGCCGCGAGCCAAGGTGCGCATCACCCCATGCCAAAGCCGCGCTGACGGCTTCGGTCGCATAGCCAACGCCGTGAGCCCAGGTTGCAAGCACCCAGCCGGCCTCCGGCATGCCGTCCAGCGACGGCTCGATGGTTCGCTTGAAGTCGGCGAAGCCGACCTCGCCGACGAACCGGCCGGATGACTGTTCCTCGACCGCCCAGTAGCCATAGCCCAACAGCGCCCACAGCCCTGCGAGCCGCAGCAGCTTCGACCAAGTCTCTTCCTTGGAGAAAGTCTTGCCGCTGATATGGCGGGTGACTGCCGGGTCGCCCCACATAGCTGCGCAGCTGTCCCAGTCTTCCGGCCGATGGCCGCGCAGCCTGAGACGCGCGGTTTCCAGCAGCGGTACGCCAAGGGCCGCAGGGTTTGCCTTTGTCACGAGATGCCTCGCTCTGCCATCAATCACGAAATCTTCTGGAAAGAGTCCCCGCTTGGCAACGCGGGCGACGGCGCATCCCGGAAAAGAAGCTCCCCCGGAAGGCGTGGGCCCGCCGGGGGAGAGATCGCTCAGCCTGAACGCAAGGGAGCTAGTCTTCCTTGCTTCGGTCGTAGAGGTAGCCGGCACCGGCGCCGAGCGCGCCGCCGAGCGCCGCGCCACAGGTAATGCAGCCGCCGGTGACCGCGCCGCCGGCCGCACCGACGCCAGCGCCGATCGCACCGCCGCTGAGCGTGCGTTGCTGGGTTGAGCTCATCCCCGAGCAGCCGGCAAGGCCGAGCCCGGCGATCAGCGCGAGCGCTAAGAGGGGGCGAACCATCATGATCTCACTTTCTCTGTTTCCGACGGATCGCGCGCCGACCTTCGGCTGCTCCGACCCGTGGGTAATGGGCGCTGTAATCGATACGACCGGAGCGGGACGAGCGTTGTTCCCGGCATAAAATGGTCACAGCGACGCAAAAGCGGCTGCAACCGGGTCAGGCCAAGGCGTTGAAATCGTCCAGAAGGGTGACGATCCGCCCCGAATCGACCTGATCCATGATCAAGAGCGCGCGCCGGGTCGCCGCCTGGAGGTCGAGGGAAAGAATCCTACTTTTCACGCGGGGTAGCGCATTGGCCGACATTGAGAGCTCGCGCACGCCGAGGCCCAGCAGCAGCGCGGTATAGCGCGGATCGCCGGCGATCTCGCCGCAGACCGAGACCGGAATACGCGCGCGCAGCGCCGCCTCGATCGAGAACTGCACCAGGCGCAGCACCGCCGGATGGAGCGGGTTGAAGAGGTGGGCGACGCGCTCTTCGCCGCGGTCGATGGCAAGCGTGTACATCGTGAGATCGTTGGTTCCGAGCGCGAAGAAGTCGGCCGCCGTCGCCAGGGCGTCGGCCGCCAGCGCGGCGCCGGGCACCTCGATCATGACGCCGAGCGGCGGCAGCGGATCGGCGATCTTGACCCGGCGCCGTTTCAGCCGGCGCGCCACCTTGTGGACGATTCGCCGCACCTCGCGCAGCTCCGGCAGGCTGGTGACCATCGGCAGCAGAATGCGGAGCGGACCGTGGGCGCCGGCGCGCAGGATCGCCGCGAGCTGGGCTTCCAGCACCGCCGGGGCCACCAGTCCGAGACGGATCGCCCGCAGGCCGAGCGCGGGATTGGCGCCCGCGCCGAGGTCGAGGCCGAGGGCGGGCGACAGCTTGTCGCCGCCGAGGTCGAGCGTGCGCACCGTGAGCGTGCGTCCGGCCAGCCCGGCGAGGATTTCGGTCAGCGCCCGGTATTGCTCCTCTTCGTCCGGCAGCTGATTGCGATTCATGAAAAGGAACTCGGTGCGCAACAGGCCGACGCCCTCCGCGCCGGCGGCCACCGCCTGACCGATCTCGCGCGGCAGCTCGAGATTGGCGTGAAGCCGGATTCGCTCGCCGTCGCGGGTGACGGCGGCCACGCCGCGCAGGCGCGCCAGCGCCTTGGCCTGGCGCGCGAAGTCGCTCTGCCGGCGCTGATAGTCGGCGAGACAGGCGGCGCTTGGATTGACGAAGACCAGGCCGTTGCTGCCGTCGACGATCAATCGGTCGCCGGTCTTGATGCCGGCGACCAGGCCCGGCACGCCGAGCACCGCCGGGAGACCGAGCGAGCGCGCCATGATCGCCGTGTGGCTTTCGGCGCCGCCGAGCGCGGAGACGAATCCCGCGATGCGCTTGGGGTCCATCAAGGCGGTATCCGAGGGCGTCACCTCCTCGGCGACGATGATGCTGCCGGGCTCGATGGTCGAGAAGCTGACGTAAGCCGACTTCACCAGGTTGCGGACGATGCGATGGCCGATCTCGCGAATCTCCCGGGCCCTGGTCTGTAGGAAGGCATCGTCCATCGCCTCGAAGTTTTGGGCGATGGCGCCGATCTCTCCCATCACCGCTGCCTCGGCGTTGCTGCAGTGCTCGGAGATCCGGCGCTCTACGCCTTTGCCGAGGCTGCCGCTTTTCAGCATCTGCAGATGGGCGTCCAGCAGATAGCCCAGCTCCTCGGCCGCGGCGCCGTGGACGCTGGTCGCGCGCGACTTCAGCTTTGCGATCTGGCGCTGGGACTTGGCTACCGCCTCGCGGAAGCGCTCGACCTCCGCGCCGACCTTGTTGGCCGGAATTTGCAGCTCGACGACCTGAAGATCGCCCCCCTCGCGCAGATATGCCGGTCCGATCGCGACACCGGGCGCGACGCCGAGTCCCTCGAAAATGCGCTCGGCCGCCGGCGCCGTCTTCGGCGCACGACGCGCAGGCTTCTTCGCGCTGTCAGTCTTCTTCGTCGAAGCCATTGGCGATCAGCTTGCATAGCGCTGCGAGCGCGGCCTCGGCCGCCGGTCCGCGCGCGGCGATTTCCAGATCGCAGCCCGGCGCTGCGGCCAGCATCATCAGGCCCATGATCGAAGAGCCGGAGACCTTCAGCTCGGCCTTCGCGACCGTCACGTCGGCGTCGAAGCGCTCGGCCAGCTTGACGAACCTGGCGGCTGCACGCGCATGCAGCCCGCGCCGATTGGTGACGGTCACCAGACGTCGGACGGTGGGCGCGTCCGCCTTCGACTTGCTGCGGTCGCCGGGCATCGCGCCCCCTGCCGTGGTCAGGATTTGTCCGCCAGCAGCTTGGAGGCGACGTTGATGTACTTGCGTCCGGCCTCCTGGGCCTGGGCGACGGTGGTTTCCAGCGACTCGCTCTTGCGCAGGGTCGCGAGCTTGATCAGCATCGGCAGATTCAGGCCGGCGATCACCTCGATCCGTCCCTGGTCGAGCACCGAGATCGCCAGGTTGGAGGGCGTGCCGCCGAACATGTCGGTCAGCAGGACCACGCCATTGCCCTCATCGGTCTCCTTGACTCGCTTCAGGATTTCGCGCCGCCGCTCTTCCATGTCGTCGTCCGGGCCGATGCAGACCGCGGCGATTTTTTCCTGCGGCCCGACGATGTGCTCGAGAGCGGCCACGAACTCCCGCGCCAACTGCCCGTGCGTGACCAGTACCAATCCGATCATCTGTCGTTGTCCTCGGCACTAACGCCCGCGCCCCCTGCGGTCGCGAGCACTCCGGAAGGCCGCCCGTCCCCCGGGGACGGTGGGTGGCCTTCCGGCCAGCGGGGCGTTCTAGCTCAAATCCGACGAGCGCGCCAAGTCGCGGTGCCCGACCACCACCCGGCGTCCCTCGGCGGCCAGCCACCGCCCGAGCTTTTCCGCCACGGCCACCGAGCGATGGCGGCCCCCGGTGCAGCCGACGGCCAGCGTCAGGTAGCTTTTGCCCTCGCGCTCGTAGCGCGGCAGCAGCGGCGCAAGGAGCGCGGTCAAGCGCTCGAAAAAGCCGGTAAAGTCCGGATCGCTCTCGACGAAGGCGGAGACTGCCTGGTCGCGGCCGGTGAGCGGCCGAAGGTCGGCGTGATAGTGGGGGTTGGCGAGGAAGCGCACGTCGAACAGCAGGTCGGCCTCGCGCGGGACACCCAGGCGGTAGGAGAAGGAGGTAACGAAGAGCGTCATGCCCGGGCTTTCGGCGAGACCGAAATGACCGGCGAGCGTGCGTTTCAGCTCGCCCGGATTGAGGGTCGAGGTGTCGAGCAGCAGGTCGGCGCGCTCCCGCAGGGGGGCGACCAGCCGGCGCTCGGCGGCGATGCCGTCGGCCACCGGCCGCTCGTGGGCCAGCGGATGGCGCCGGCGGGTGGCGGCGAAGCGCTGCACCAGGACCTCGTCCTCGCAATCGAGGAACAGTAGCCGGGCGTCGAACGCCGGATTGGCGGTGAGCTCGTTCAGCCGCTCGAGAAAGGGGCCGGTGGCGAAGCGCCGGGTGCGGATGTCGATTCCCACCGCCACCGGGCGCTCGTGGCCGACCTCCTCGACGGTCGCCTCCAGGAGCGAGAGCGGCAGATTGTCGATCGCCTCGTAGCCCAGGTCCTCGAGCGCCTTCAGCGCTGTCGAGCGGCCGGCGCCGGAGAGACCGGTTACCAGCACCAGCCGGCGCTGGGGGATCTTGCCGCCGCGCGCTGCGCCGGGTCCAGGCCGGTCCGCCACCGTACGTCCGGCCGACCGTTCCAGCGCCAGGCGCAGCTTGACGGGCGCCGAGGCGGCGAAGGGGTCGAGCGCGAGGCGCGGCAGCGTCACGCCGGCGATCTCCTCCTCGTCCGGCTCGGGCAGGCGCGGCACGTCGCTCGCCGCCACCAGATCGACCGCAAGCACGACTTCGACCTCGGCGAGCGCCGCCACCGGCAGGATGCCGAGCCCGCGCACCTCCAGCCTGTCGGCGATCGCCGCCGGAGCGCGGGCGATCAGCGCCGGCCCGTTGGCGCCCTCGCGGCGCTCCAGCGCGGTCTGGTCGTCGGCGATCAGACGCGCGCCGAGATCGATCAGTCGCAGCGCCAGATCCGACTTGCCGGCCCCGGGCTTGCCGCGCAGCAGCACGCCGAGCGGACCGCCAGGCCCGGGGAGCGCCACGGTCGTGGCGTGGACGAGAAGCGGCGCCATGCTCCCGCGCTCAGCTCGCGCCGCCATAGGGGAGCCGGATGACGAAGCGCGCGCCCGCGACGCGTCCATCGGGCTTGCGCAGGTTCTCGGCATGGAGCGTGCCGCCGTGAGCCTCGACGATCTGGCGCGAGATCGAGAGCCCCAAGCCCGAGTGGGTGCCGAACTTCTCGTCCTTTGGCCGCTCGCTGTAGAAGCGCTCGAAGATCGCATTCTCCTTGCCCTCCGGGATGCCCGGGCCCTGGTCGCTGACCGTGATGACCACCGAAGGGCCTTCGCGGCGGGCGGCGAGTTCGATCCGGCCGCTGGGCGGGGAGAAGGTCGCGGCGTTGCTGAGCAGATTGCGCAGCACCTGGCCGAGGCGGTCCTCGATGCCGGCGACATAGAGGTCCTGGTGGGCCGGCAGGTCGATCGCCAGGCGCGGCTTCCCGAAGGCGCCGGTCGCAGTGTTGACGTCCGCCAGCGTGTGCACGAGGTGCGCCACGTCGACCGGCTGGGTCTGGGCGCGCGACAGCTCGGCATCGAGGCGCGAAGCGTCGGAGATGTCGCTGATCAGCCGGTCCAGTCGCGCCACGTCGTCGAGGATGATGCTCATCAGCTTCTTCTGCTGCTCGGGATCCTGGATGCGCGAGGCGGTTTCGACGGCGCTGCGCAGCGAGGTCAAGGGATTCTTGATCTCGTGAGCCACATCGGCGGCGAAGCCTTCGATGGCATCGAGGCGCTGCCATAGCGCCTCGGTCATTTCGATGAGCGCGCCGGAAAGGTCGCCGATCTCGTCGGCGCGCTTGGTGAGATCGGGAATGCGGATACGCCGTCCCTTGCCGTAGCGTACCGCTTCGGCGGCCTCGGCGAGGCGGCGGACAGGCCGCGCGATGGTGCCGGCGAGGTAAAGCGAGAGCAGCACCGTGACCGCGAAGCCGATCGCGAAGACCACCAGGACATCGTGCCGCCGGTCGGCGACCGCGGCGGCGATCTCGGCGCCGTCCTTCGACAACATCAGGGCGCCGAGGACCTGGCGATAGCGCTGCACCGGGACTGCCGCACTGAGGACGAGGCGGCCGCGCAAATCGCTGCGCGCGCGGCCTGCCGCGTTGCCCTGCAGTGCCTTCTCGACCTCGGGATAGTCGCGGGCGGTCGGCTGGCGCGGCTCGCGATAAAGCGGCAATTCGCCCTGGCCGGGCAGCCACTCGAGCAGCGACTCGGGTACGCGCTCGAGGCGCTCGCCGAGGTTTCGTTCTCCGCTCGGCGCCGGCAGCTCGCGCACCTCCACCGTGCCGCCGGGGCCGCTGAGCAGGTTGCTGTCGGCAAGCATCGCGCCCGTGCGATCGAACACACGGGCGCGCAGGCGGTCGCTGGTCAGCAGCACCC
>JBOHKJ010000229.1:0-5235 GCA_050728975.1 Kiloniellales bacterium
GCGTTACGGCGAGGCCGGCGAGAAGCTGGAGGCGCTGGCCCAGCCGCTGGCCGCCGACCGGCCGCCGCTCGCCGCCCAGCTCTTCGCCCAGGCCGGGCAGGCCTGGATGCTGGCCGGCAGCAACGAGCGCGCGCGCGCGGTGCTGGACCGGGCCGTCGCGCTTACCCCGGCGGATGTCGAGCTGCTGATCGATCGCTCCTTCGCGCTTGTCGGCCTCGGCAAGTATCGGGAGGCAGTGGACGACTTGAGCCGGGCCGTCGAGCTCGAGCCCGATCTGCCGGAAGTCTACCTGTTTCGCGCCACGGCCTACCGCTATCTGGAATCCTACGATCTCGCTCGCGAGGATTTGGAGCGGAGCCTGACGCTCGCCCCGGATCGGCCGGAGGCGCTGCTAGAGCGCGGCAACCTGCGGCGCTTGACCGGCGATCCCGACGGCGCGCGGGCCGACTGGCTCAGAGTGCTGGAGTTGGCGCCCGAGGGGCCGGGCGCCGAGGCGGCGCGCACCAACATCGAACGATTGGATGTGAAAGTGGAGCCGGACGCCCCGCCGCCCTCGTCGAACGGCAACTGAGCGCTAAAAATCCAAGTCCGCGTAATGCTTGGGCGGTGCGGCGCCAGGCACGAAGTCGGCCAGGATCGAGCGCAGGCTGGGGCGGGACTTGACGCGCGAATACCAGTCGTGGGCGCCGGGATGCTGCTCCCAGGGCACGTCGCCGAGGTAGTCGATCGCCGAGACCTGGGCCGCGGCGGCGATATCGGCCAGGGTGAAAGAGTCGCCGGCAAGCCAGGTGCGTCGCTCGGCGAGCCAGCCGATGTAGTCGAGATGATGGTGGATGTTGGCATGGCCGGCGCGAATCGCCGCCGAGTTGGGCTGTCCCAGACCCAGGAAGCGCTTCATCATCTTCTCTTCCAGCAGGTGGTCGGTCACCTCCTGCTGGAACTTCCAGTCGAACCACATGACCAGGCGCCGCACTTCGGCGCGGTCGAGCGGATCGGCTCCGATGAGACGCGGCTCGGCGTAGGCCTCCTCCAGGTATTCGGCGATCACCTGGCTGCCGGGAATCGAGGTGCCGTCGGCTTCGACCAGCACCGGCACCGAGCCGGCCGGATTGACCCTGAGGAAACCGGGCCGCCGCTCCCAGACCTTCTCCGACTTCAGCTCGCAGTCGAGCTTCTTCTCGGTCAGCAGGATACGGACCTTGCGGCAGCCGGGGTCGAGCGGCAGGTGATAGAGCGTACGCATCGCGGCGGCGCCGACTATAGCCTCGCCGCCTCGACCTTGGATAGCGCGACTCGGACTGCAGCCTTCAGCCGGCTCCCGCCATCGTCACGTGGCCCGGCTGGCTTGCGATTCGGGCAAGCCAGGCCCGCACCGCAGGGTAGGCGGCGAGGTCGAAGCCGCCCTGCCCGGCGAGGTGCGTGTAGGCGTAGAGCGCGATGTCGGCGATCGAATAGGCTTCGCCGACGAAATAGTCCCGCCCTGCCAGGTGACGTTCCATCACGTCGAGCGCGTCGCGGCCCAGTTTCTGCTTGGCGGGCAGCTGACGTTTCCGCTCTTCGCTCATCGGGCCGTGGCGCAGCCAGAAGCGCGTGGTGGCGATGTTGGGCTCGTGACTGTATTGCTCGAAGAACAGCCACTGCATCGCCAGCGCCCGCTGGTAGCGGTCTTGCGGCAGGTAGACGGTGCCCTCGGCGAAGTAGCAGAGGATCGCGTTGGATTCGGCGAGCAGCCGGCCGTCGTCCAGCTCGATCAGCGGGACGCGGCCGTTGGGATTCTTGGCCAGAAACTCCGACGTGCGGCTTTCGCCCGTCATGATGTCGATCTCGGTCAGCGCGTAGTCGAGGCCGAGTTGCGCCAGCAGCAGGCGCACCTTGTAGCCGTTTCCGCTGTCGCCGTAGTCGTAGAGTCGCAGCATGCGCGCCTCATCTCCTGCGTGGCGGCTATAGCCCTTCGGCCTTGGCCTTGGTTGCGGCGTCGTTCAGCGCGCCGAGCGAAGTCTTCTGCTTTCCCGCGGCGTCGAAGTTCGCCGGATCGAGCCAGCGCTCGAAGCGCGTCTTGGCCGCCGGCCAATCCCGATCCAGCAGCGCGTACCAGGCGGTGTCGCGATTGCGGCCCTTCACCACCATGTGCTGGCGGAGGATGCCCTCGAAGGCGAAGCCGAAGCGCAGCGCCGCGCGCCGCGAGGCGAGGTTGCGTGCGTCGCACTTCCATTCGAGTCGCCGGTAGCCGAGCGCTTCGAAAGCGTCCTTCTGGAACAGGAAGATCGCTTCGCTCGCCGCCCGCGTCTTCTGCAGCGCCGGCCCGAACCAGATGTGACCGATCTCGATCACGCCGTTGGCGCCGTCGTTGCGCAGATAGCTCGCCATGCCTTTCGCCCGGCCGCCGGCGGTGTCGACCACGGCGAAGAACAGCGGGTCGCCGCTCGCCGCCTTCTCTGCCAGGAAGGCGTCGAAGGCCGTCCGCCCGGCGAAGGGGCCGTAGCTCATGTAGTCCCACAGCGCTGCCGGCGCGTCGCGGCCGCCCTCGGCCCACAGGCTATCGCCGTGGCGGGCCGGATCGAGCGGCTCAAGGCGCGCGGCTTCGCCGGCGAGCGTCGCGCGCGCCGGTCCCTTGGCCTTGGGTCGCCAGGTCAGCGGCGATGCGATGCCGCCCTTTTCGCTCATGGGCCGCCGTCGCTCAGGCGCGCTTGCGCGGACTGGCGCGCAAAGGCTCGGCAAGCCGCTCGAGCATCTCCTTGGGCACGATCTGCCAGAACCTGCCCTTCTCGCGCCGCCAGTCCACCAGCAGGCGCTCGGCGAAGCGCGACTGGGTCTCGCGCACGTGCTCGGCGATCAGCTCCTTCACCAGGCCTTCCCAGTGGGCGGTCTCGATGCGCTGGTGGATCACGCTGTCGGGATTGATGCGATTCGGCAGGCTTTCGTCGGCGTCGTAGACGAAGGCCATGCCGCCGGTCATCCCGGCAGCGAAATTGTCGCCGACCGGTCCCAGAATCACCGCCGTGCCGCCGGTCATGTATTCGCAGCCGTTGGAGCCGCAGCCCTCGACCACGGCGACCGCGTCGCTGTTGCGGACGCAGAAGCGCTCGCCGGCCTGGCCGGCGGCGAACAGGCGCCCGGCGGTCGCGCCGTAGAGCACCGTGTTGCCGATGATGGTGTTTTCGTTGCTGACCAGCCGGCTCGCGGTCAGCGGCCGCACCACGATGGTGCCGCCGGAGAGGCCTTTGCCGACGTAGTCGTTGGCGTCGCCGAAGACCTCGAGCTTCAGGCCCTGGACCGCGAAGGCGCCGAGCGACTGTCCGGCCGAGCCGCGCAGCCGCACCGTCAGGTGCCCGGGCTTGAGGCCGGTCATGCCGAACTTGCGGGTGATCTTGGAGGAGACTCGGGCGCCGATCGCGCGCTGGGTGTTCCTGACCGCGTACTGCAGCTGCATCTTCTCGCCGTCGGTGAAGAGCGACTGGGCGTCCTTGACGATCTGGGCGTCGAGCGTGTCGGGCACCTCGTTGCGTCCCTCGACGGTGCAGTAGACCGGCAGGTCGCCACCCGCCGCCTTGGCCAGGATTGGATTGAGGTCGAGGTCGTCGAGGTGGGCGGCGCCCCGGCTCACCTGGGCCAGCAGGTCGGTGCGCCCCACCACCTCGTTCAGCGACTTGCAGCCGAGCTGGGCCAGGATCTCGCGCACCTCCTCGGCCATGAAGGAGAAGAGATTCACGACTTTCTCCGGCGTGCCTGTGAAGCGCTGGCGCAACTTCTCGTCCTGGGTGCAGACGCCGACCGGGCAGGTGTTGGAGTGACATTGGCGCACCATGATGCAGCCCATGGCGACCAGCGAAGCCGTGCCGACGCCGAACTCCTCGGCGCCGAGGATCGCTGCGATCACCACGTCTCGCCCGGTCTTGATGCCGCCATCGGTGCGCAAGCGCACCTTGTGACGCAGCCGGTTCAAGGTCAGCACCTGGTGCACCTCGGCCAGTCCCATCTCCCAGGGGATGCCGGCGTACTTGATCGAGGTCTGCGGCGAAGCGCCGGTGCCGCCGACATGGCCGGAGATCAGGATCACGTCGGCCTTCGCCTTCGCCACGCCGGCGGCGATGGTGCCGATGCCCGAACGTGCCACCAGCTTCACGCAGACCTTGGCCGTGGGATTGATCTGTTTCAGGTCGTAGATCAGCTGCGCCAGGTCTTCGATCGAATAGATGTCATGGTGCGGCGGCGGAGAGATCAGCATCACGCCCGGCGTGGCGTGCCGCAGGCGGGCGATCGTCTCTGTCACCTTGAAGCCGGGCAGCTGGCCGCCCTCGCCGGGCTTGGCGCCCTGGGCGATCTTGATCTCGATCTCGCGGCAGCGGTTCAAGTACTCCGCGGTGGCGCCGAAGCGGCCCGAGGCGATCTGCTTGATCGCCGAGTTCTCGTTGTCGCCGTTGGCCTTGGGCTGGAAGCGCGCCGGGTCCTCGCCGCCCTCGCCGGAATCCGACTTGGCGCCGATCCTGTTCATGGCGATGTTGAGCGTGCCGTGGGCCTCGGGCCCGAGCGCCCCCAGCGACATGCCCGGTGTCACGAAGCGCTTGCGGATCTCGGTGATCGACTCGACCTCCTCGACCGCGACCGCGGTGACGCCGGTCAGCTTGAAGTCGAGCAGATCGCGCAAGGTCGAAGGCGGCTGATTGCGCATGCCTTCGGCAAAGCGCTTGTAGGTCGAGAAGGAGTCGGTCGCGACCGCGGCTTGCAGCGTGTGGATGAGGCTCGCTTCCCAGGCGTGCTGCTCGCCGCCGCGGCGGTAGCGGTAGAAGCCGCCGACCGGGAGCGCGACGAAGTCCTCGCTGAAGGCCCGCCGTTGGAGCTGGGCCACCTTCTGCTGGATGCCGGTGAGCCCGATGCCCGAGAGGCGGCTCGGCATGCCGGGGAAGAATTCGTCGACGAGCGTACGCGAGAGGCCGACCGCCTCGAAGTTGCAGCCGCCGCGATAGGACGACAGCACCGAGATGCCCATCTTCGACATGACCTTGAGCAGGCCCTCGTCGAGCGCGACCTTGTAGCGCGCCAGGCACTCGGCGAGGCTGCGCTCGCCGAACAGGCCACGGCGATGGCGCTCGGCGATCGCTTCCTGTGCCAGGTAGGCGTTCACGGTGGTCGCTCCGGCGCCGATCAGCACCGCGAAATAATGGACGTCGAGGCACTCGCCCGCGCGCACGTTGAGCGAGGTGAAGGTGCGCAGCTTCTGGCGCACCAGATGCGAAT
>JBOHKJ010000230.1:0-4518 GCA_050728975.1 Kiloniellales bacterium
GCGATCGATCGCCTCGGCGCCGCGCTCGCGGAACGTTTCGGCCGGCTCGACGTACTGGTCGCCGCCGCCGCCGAGCTCGGGCCGCTGTCGCCGCTCGGCCACGTGGCGCCGCCGGCGTTCGAGCGCGTCATGACCGTGAACGCCACGGCGAACTACCGTCTGATCCGCTCGCTCGATCCCCTCCTGCGTGCCGCCGCGGCCGGCCGCGCGGTCTTCGTGACCTGCGCGCAGGCACGCGCGGGCAGGCCGTTCTGGGGCGCCTATGCCGCGAGCAAGGCCGCGCTCGAGGCTCTGGTCATGGCGTACGCCGCCGAGGTACGCAGGACGGCGCTCCGGGTCAATCTGATCGATCCGGGGGCGCTTCGGACCCGCCTGCGCGCCACGGCCTATCCGGGCGAGGACCCGCATAAGCTGCCCGAGCCGGCCACCGTCACCGAGGCCTTCGTCGCGCTGGCCGAGCCCGGCTGCGCGGAGCATGGAGCGCTGATCGCGGTCCCGGGCGGCGCCTGAAACAATTGAAACGAAACGTGGTCGGCAGAGACATCGAGCTGAAAAGAACAAAGAATATCGGTTGCCGTGCGAACGTCCGGAAGGACGGCGCAGCCGGGAGAACCGAGCAGGCAAGGTGATCAGAGTTGCGAGGAAGGAAGCGAGATGCCTGCCGACAACCGTGACCATGGTGCGATGAGCATGCCGCTCCGGCTGCTCAAGGCCTGGAGGCAGCGCCGGTCCGAGCGCCGCCGCACGCGCATGCACAGCTTCATGGGCATGAGCGATCGCGCGCTCGCCGACATCGGCGTCCGCCGGGCCGACGTGTACGGGGCGCTCATCGGTGCGGTGCCGCTGGCCCAGGCCGCCGTGGCTCCGGACGACGCGCCGTCCGGTGCGACCATCCGCCGGCTGCCGCCGCGGCCGACGCTCACGATCGTCCCGAACGATCTCGACGCCGCCGCCTGACGTTCGCGAGGAACCGACGTCGAGGCAGCGGGAAAACATGCCTGGCCTGCGGCGGCAACTACGCTCACACCTTGGCACGCCAGCAGGCGGTCCCGGCGGCGTGAACTTGCCGGCTGATGCCAAGGCAACAACGCGCCATGCCCATTGTTGACCGGGGACGCCCCGGCTCCGCCAAACCGCCCTGAGGTACCCATTCGAACCTGTAGAACCGCCTCTCAGATCGGTGTCCGCCGACAAGACCACCCTGGACCAGCGAGTGACGGGCAGTAGTGCTCGCTCGGCGCTTCGCTGCTGCGGGGCGGCAGCGTCAGCGTGCCACCCGAACGGCCGGCAGACCCACAATGAGACGCATGAGGTCGGCCTGACGGCGCGTGCCGGTCTTGTCCAGGATCGCGCGCATTTGGGTGCGCAAGGTCGGCATCCGCACGCCACGTTCCTCGGCGACATCCTCCAGCCGCTTGCCGCCGGCTAATGCGACCGCGAGACACGCCTCCGCCGGCGTGAGGTCGAACAGATCCACGAGCCGCCGCCCGAGCACCTTTGGCTGCCGCTCGAGGTCGGTGATCAGGATCAAGGCTGCGGGTGTCTGAAGCTCCGCGGCGAGTGTCACGTCGGGGCTGAGCGGGGCGATCAGCAGCGCGAACGGCCGACAGCCGGAAGGCCGGGAAATCCGGAGCGAGCTGCCGCCCTGGCCGTTGCGATGACCCGCGGTCGGGACCGCCTCCGCGATGTGCCGGGTGAGCGCCACCGTCTCTTCGGTCCGAGCGGCCGCGAGGCGGCCGTCGCGCAGGAGCAGGCCATCGTTCGCCGCCGCCATCTCCTCGGCCGCGCGATTGAGCAGGAGCACGCGGCCGGCGCCATCCGTGATCAGGACGCCGAAGGTGAGCCGATCAAGCGCCGCCCCGAGCGCCTGGTTCTGCCGCCGCAGCCCGCCGATCTGAGAATGCAGCCTCGCCGCCCGCTGGAGGTGCGGCATGAGGCGCTCGAGCACGACCAGCTCGCGCCGCTCGAACGGACCCTGGCCGAAATTCCGCAGGACAGCCATCACCGCCGACAGCGCCGCGGTCTGGAGAACCCGGCCGCCCGCGACGTATGGCACGCCGTACGGAACGAGGAAGTCGTTGAAGAATTCGCTCTTCCGGAACCGACCTCCGTCGAAGTGCTCATCAGCCGTGAACAGCTTCCCGACAGGAACGCGCTCGAGCGCCTCCCGGCGCGGGTCGATCGCGCCGTAGTAGCGCACATAGGCCGCATTGCCCTCTTCGGGGAGCCGACCGACGGCCGCGAACGGAGCCGCGCTGGCTTGCTTGTCCCAAAGAAAGAACTGCGCGCCTACGGCACCCAGAAGATCGGCGATCGCGGTGAGCGTGGCAGCCCATCGCTCAGGCTCCACAGCCGCCTCATAGAGCGTGCCAATGGCGAGATCGAGCCGCGCCTCGCGATCCATGTTCCCTCCCCGCCAGCGCCATCGGACCACGGCAGCGGGTCGGGAGGCGCGCTTTCATCATTCATTTGGATGATGCCGACCCGCAAGCAAAACGACAAGGTCAAATCGTGTATCCCCCACGACGGGTATTACACCTTTTGGAGGTAATAATGATGCGCACCAAGTCCACCCTGCGCTTCGTCTTGCCGGCCGGCATGCAACGGAAACGTCCGTGGCTCTGCACCGCTGCCATCGCGGCCCTGGTCGCGGCTACGCCCGCTTCGGCCGACACGCTCACATCCGGGGTCGCGTTCAACAATGGCATCGGCAAGAAGACGGCGACCCAACCGGCCGACGGCGTCGAGGTCGCCTACCAGATCACGCTGCAGGGCGGTGATCTCGACGGCTGCGCCGTCGACGTCGTCGAGCAGCTCTATGGTCGCGAGGAGGGCGCCTGGGGCGTCTTCGACATCGCCGGCGACGTGAAGTGCGACCGCGGCGGCTTTTCCTACACCTCGTCCGGGGCATGGGACGGCAACGGCTTCCACGCGGCCGGCGCGATCGAGGACGGCAGCGGCAGCGGCGACTTCGAGGGCGTCTCCGGTCGCGTGGCCCAGCTCAAGGGCGGCGGCGCCGATGCCGGAGACGGCACCTTCAACATCTCCTACGACCTGGTGTTCGACGCCGCCAAAGACTGAATCGCCGGTCAGGGCAGCGGCCCGAAGGGCAAGGCGGCGCCGACCAACGGCACCGGCAAGCCTTAGGGCATTGCCGGCGAGCCCAACCCATGCGCGTCTTCTGCCGCCTGGGCGCGATCGAACGTTCCTACAGTTGCTTCAACATCGGCTTGATTCCTTCGGAGGTTTGCAATGTCGACCATGCATAGCCCGCTTCTTCTGACAGTATCATCAGTGATGATGCTTGCTGCAACGGCCGCACTGGCGGTAGATCATCAGGAGGACAGCGCGATCACGTTGTCTTCGTTACAAATCAGCAATACTTCTGACGGGACGAATTCGGGCCAGCAATGGCAGGGATTTCTGCCCTTTGCGGCCCCCATCACGCTAAATCCCGGTGACAACGTCCAGGGCACGGTCTCGTTCGGCACCCAGGTGCTCGTTGTGCGCGACGGCGGCGGGGGATTCTTCGAGATCGGGGGCGTTGGCGGCTTCGAGCAACTGATCGCACGGGCCGACGATCCTGCAGCAGCGGCCCAAGCCTCTCAGCAGGACAGCTCCGTAGAGTTCACGGGCGTCCAAGGAGCGATTCTTCAAAACGGTGGAAGCCGTAACGGCGGAGTCTTCCACAACGGCCTGTTCATGCAGACTACACCCAACATGGTTGATGCCGGGACGGAGTTCACGGCAGCTGGCATCGCCTACAGGTTGGGTCTGGTGACTGGCGGACCGTTCACGATAAGCGGCGTCGGTTTTCGGGTCCTCGCTGAGGAACTCGCAGTGACCGAAGCGGTGAGTGAGCTGACCCTGACGGCCGGGAAAGACAGCTTCCTGCGTCGGGGCAATCCAGACCGCAGCGAGGGGGCCAATCCGGGGCTGCGCCTGCAGGCGAGCGGCGACAACCGGATCGTGGTCGGGTTTGATCAGGCCGCGATCGACGACTTCGGCGACGTGACTACGGCGACCCTGGTCCTGACCATCGCCGAGAACGCCGACAATTGGGGCCAGAGCAACGACCGCACGGTCGATGCCCACCCGCTGCTCGTGGACTTCGCCGAGGGCAACGGCCAGAACGCCGGGGTCCCGGGCGCAGGGTCGACCCGCGGCAGCGGCCCGGGCGTCACCTGGAACTGCGCGGAGGACGCCGAGATCGCCAACCAGCAGACGGACTGCGATCCAGAATGGAACGGCGGCGATTTCGGCTCGGCGACGGCCGATCCGGTGCTGCATTTCAATGGCCTCAGCGGCGAGGCCAGCTGGGACGTCACTGACGACGTGCTGGCGGGGGCCAGCGCCTGGCTGATCAAGAAGACCGTCGAGGGCCAGCCGGGCAAGGTGAGCTACGTCTCGCGGGAGGGCACCGACGACGCCGGTGATCCGGACCTCGCGCCGCGCCTGATCCTCGAGAAGTAGGGCGCGGGTAGGTGGCTTTGGCCGGGCGGATCGTCCGGTCCGTGC
>JBOHKJ010000231.1:0-7467 GCA_050728975.1 Kiloniellales bacterium
CGCAGATAGTCGCGCGGCAGCGTGTCGCCACTCAACAGATCGAGAGGCCGCAATTCGCAGCTCAAGCCCTTCTCGCGCAGCACCAGCAGGACGACGCGCACATAGGCGCTGTAGGCAGGCCCGTGCAGAATCAGCGCTGCGCCCTCACCCATCAGTAGGGCTCGCCGTTCTTGCGCACGAAACGCGAGTTCGGCCCGGGCTCCAAATAGAGATCGATGTCAGGATAGTGACAGGCGTCGGCCTCGATCCGATTGCCGACTTCGAGATAAAACGCTGGCTCCGCGCCGCTATTTATCAGGCGATGGCCGTCTGGCCGGCCCGCCGGAAAACCCGCCGCCGTGCCGGCGGTGAGGCGCTGCTCGCCGGCATCGGTGACCAGCGTCAGCTCACCGCTTAGGACGAAGACGAACTCGTCCTCGTGCGTGTGCCAATGGCGCTGCGAGGAGAAGCAGCCCGGGGGAAGCTTCACCAGGTTGACGCCGAAGCGAGTCAAGCCGAGCGGATCGCCAAGCGCGCGTTTCTCGCGATCCTTGGCGGCCTCGGCGAAGGGCCGCGGATAGCTGCTGCCCTTGCGCGGCGGGAGCGTCATAGGATCGAGTGCGGGTGCCTTCAGCGTCATAGCGATCTCTCTCCGTGTGCCTGTCGTAGGACGTCAATAGGAACGCGGCAAGTCGAGCACATGCTCGGCGAGGTAGGCGAGGATTAGATTGGTCGAGATCGGCGCCACTTGGTAGAGCCGAGTCTCGCGGAACTTGCGCTCGATGTCGAAATCTGCGGCGAAGCCGAACCCGCCATGGGTTTGCAAACAGGCTTCGGCAGCCTTCCAGGCCGCTTCCGAGGCCAGCAGCTTCGCCATGTTGGCCTCCTTGCCGCAGGGCCGGCTGGCCTCGAAGAGCGCTGCAGCGTGCTCCACCATCAGCTTCGCCGCCTGCGAATCCGCAAAGGCGCGAGCGAGCGGGAACTGGACGCCCTGGTTCTGGCCGATCGGGCGGTCGAATACCCGCCGCGTCTTAGCGTAGTTCACCGCCGTGTCGAGAAACCAGCGCGCATCGCCCAGGCATTCGGCGGCGATCAGAATGCGCTCAGCGTTCATGCCGTCGAGGATGTGGCGAAATCCCTGGCCTTCCGTTCCGATGAGATTCTCTGCCGGGACTGGGAGCTCGTCAAAGAAGACCTCGGTGGTGGCATGGTTCATCATGGTTTCGATCGGCCGAATGGTAACGCCATGCCCGAGCGCCTTCCTGAGCTCGACCAGGAAAACCGACAACCCTTCGCCCTTCTTCTTAACTTCGTCCTTGGGCGTGGTGCGAGCGAGCAGAAGCATGAGATCCGAATGTTCTGCGCGGCTGGTCCAGATCTTCTGGCCGGTGATGAGGTAGCGGTCGCCCTGGCGAACGGCGCGCGTCGAAAGGCTGAGCGTGTCGCTGCCACTGTTGGGTTCGGTGACACCGAAGGCCTGGAGCCTGAGCCGTCCGGAGGCGACCTCCGGTAGCCAGCGCTCTTTCTGAGCCGCGCTGCCGTGCTTCAGCACGGTGCCCATGGTGTAGATCTGGGCATGACAGGCAGCCCCGTTGCCGCCCGAGGCATGGATTTCCTCCAGCACCGCCGCCGCCGCAGCGAGCGGCAGGCCGGAGCCGCCATAGGCCTCGGGAATGAGCACCGCGAGATATCCGGCTTCGGCGAGTGCGGAGACGAACTCTTCCGGATAGCGCCGCTCGCGGTCGAGCGCGCGCCAGTAGTCGCCCGGAAAGCGCGCGCAGAGCTGGCGCACCGCCTCACGGATATCGGAATAGCTCTCGCCTCCCAATTGGTCGCTTCCGGTGCTCATGCTCCTCCCCCAAACGCTTAGTGGAGCCTAGCCGATCCTCGCCATGGCCGGAACAGAGCCGCCAGCGGAACCGCTCAAAGAGGGCATTGCCCCGGCGAAGTGTCTGCCTCTATGGTCGCCCCGCATCTGGGTACCGCAGCGGACGCCCAACCAGAAACAGCATGCGCTATACTTCGCCTTACCACTCGGACGACGATCCCGGCGGGCTGATCCGTGAGGCTCTGACCATGGGTGATCGTTTTCCCGGCCCGGCAGAAGATCTCCTGCTGTCCTGGCTGCTATCGCTGGGATCGGAGCGTAAGCCGCCGGAAGTAGCGCGGCGACTGCTGGCGCGTCACGGCGTTGCCACAGGCGAAATTCCGCCGAGCGAGGCTGGGCGCCTGGTCCTGCTACTGCGTCAGACCGCCGCGGTCGACGGCACGGTGTTGGCGCGCCGAGGAAAGCGCAGGCGGGAAAATACAAAGCCGACGTGAATCAGTCCCTTGGCGATCCTTGGGCTTGCCTTATCGACGCCAGGACGCCAAGTTGAGGGGCCAAGAGCCAGCGACTCGGGTCGCCGCGAAGGTGTCGTGGGAAAGGCCGATGAGCATTCGTACCGCCAAGTACAAGATCGGCGAGATCGTCCGTCACCGAATCTTTCCATTTCGTGGCGTGATCTTCGACGTCGATCCGGAATTTGCCAACACCGAGGAATGGTGGGAGGCGATTCCCGAAGACGTGCGCCCACGCAAGGACCAACCCTTCTATCACCTGCTGGCCGAGAACGACGACACCAGTTACATCGCCTATGTCTCTGAGCAGAACCTGCTGCCCGACGACAGCGGCCGGCCGGTAGGCCACCCGCAAGTGCACGAATTCTTCGCCGAGCTGAAGGACGGCTACTACCGCCCTCATCAGGGCTTGCAAAACTGATTCTCGGCCGAAGGACTTCCGCATGGACGAGGCGAAGATTGACCGTGCGGCCATGGGCCGCTTGGCGAAAGCTCTGGCATTCATCTGCGGAGCGGAGCATCCGACCACGGTGGCCCTCAAGACGGCGGCCGAGAGCGGCTCCGAATCGGACATCAAGAGGGCACGCACGCTATTTCTCAGATTGAAGCCGGGCGATCGCCGGGCCGCTTTGACCATGCTCGCCGATTGATCGGCACCGTCGGGCCTCGGCGCGACAGTTCGGCCGGAACCGAATCGTCGACATCGACCCCGCCCTAAGATGCCTCGCAGTGTCGAGGGACGGAGGCAAGCGATGGTCACTTGTTTTATTCGCTACGAAATCGATCCGTACAAGGTATCGGCGTTCGAAGATTATGCCCGCAATTGGGGGCAGGCGATTCCGCGCTGCGGCGCGGACCTGATCGGCTACTACGCTCCGTACGAAGGCTCGAGCACGCTCGCCTATGGCGTTTACAACATCGCCAGTCTTGCGGACTATGAGGCTTACCGCGCTCGTTTGAAGGACGACCCGGCGGGGCGTGCCAACTATGAATTCGCGAAGAAGGAACGCTTCATTCGCCGCGAGGACCGGGTTTTCCTGCGACTGGCCTCGGCGCCCCACGCCGCGCTCGTCCGCACGTGATCGCCACCATATTCGAAGATTGCCTGAATGCACCGCCTCTTCCGCTGCGGTCCAACGCGCTGCCTTAGACCGTTAGCAACTCGCGACGCTTTGCGCTGCCCGAAGCGATGGCCTCGGCGTGATGACAGGCAACCGCGCGGCCGTCGAAGTCGTGCAACAGGGGCCGGTCGCGCACGCAAAGCTCGGTCGCGTAGGGACAACGCCGGTGGAAGGCGCAGCCCGGCGGCGGATTGAGCGGAGACGGTAACTCACCGCTGAGCACGACCCGCGCGCGCCGGCGGTTGGGGTCGACTGCCGGTGTCGAGGCAAGCAGGGCCTGGGTGTAGGGATGGGCCGGACGCCCGAAGATCGTCTCGCGCGGTCCCTGCTCCACCGGGCGACCGAGATACATTACCATCACCTCGTCGGCGAGGTGGCGCACTACCGATAGGTCATGCGAGATGAAGAGATAGGCGAGGTTGAATTCCTCCTGCAGATCCATCAACAGGTTCAGCACCTGGGCCTGGATCGAAACGTCGAGTGCGGAGACCGGCTCGTCGGCGACCAGGATGCGCGGGCGCAGCATCAAGGCGCGGGCGACCGCGATGCGCTGGCGCTGCCCGCCGGAGAACATGTGCGGGTAGCGGTTGTAGTGCTCGGGTCGCAATCCCACCCGTGCCATCATGGAGCGCGCCGCCTCGGCGCGCTCCTTGGCCGACATGGTCGTGTTGATCTTCAGCGGCTCCTCCAGGATCGTCCCGACCTTCTTGCGCGGATTGAGCGAGCCGTAGGGATCCTGGAAGACGATCTGCACCTCCTGGCGTAGCTTTCTGCGGGTGGCGGCGTCGGCTTCGGCTACGTCCTGGCCGTCGATCAGGAGCTTGCCGCTGGTCGGCGGCTCGATCAGCGTGACGAGGCGCGCCAGCGTCGACTTGCCGCAGCCCGACTCGCCGACCACCGCCAGCGTCTTGCCGGCGAAGAGTGTGAACGACGCACCGGCCAGCGCACGCACGGTTGCTTGCTCCAACAGGCTGCGCCGCACCCGATAGTGGCGAGCGAGGTCGAACGCTTCGAGGACTGGCGCGTCGCTCACGTGGCACACCCCGCCGCCACGGCGGCGACGGCCGTCTCCTCGTCCTCAGGCCATTTGGTCGGCTTGCCGTTCTCCAGCGCGAAGAAACAGCGCACCCGGCCGCGCGCGTCCCTCGTGAGCGGCACCGGCTGCGCGCGGCAGCGGCGCTGGCTGTAGCGACAGCGCGGATTGAAGAGGCAGCCGCTCGGCCGGTCGATAGCGCCCGGCACCACGCCGGGAATGGTCGGCAGACGTCGCTTGCCGCGGCTGCGCTCGGGCAACGCGTCCAGCAGCGCCGCGGTATAGGGGTGGCGCGGGTTGTCGAACAGGGTTTCGACCGCCTGCTCCTCCACCTGTTGGCCGGCGTACATCACTGAGACGCGTTGCGCGGTCTCGGCGATCACGCCCATATCGTGGGTGATCAGCACCAGTGCCATGCCGCGCTGGCGCTGCAGCTCCAGCAGCAGATCGAGGATCTGCGCCTGGATTGTCACGTCAAGCGCGGTGGTCGGTTCGTCAGCGATAAGGAGCCGCGGATTGCAAGCGATCGCCATGGCGATCATCGCGCGCTGGTTCATGCCGCCCGAAAGCTGGTGCGGAAAGTTGGAGAGCCGGCTGGCGGCTGCGGGAATGCCGACTTGGTCCAGCAGCTCGATGGCGCGCCGCTTGCGCTCGGCGCCGCTCCCGCCTTCGTGGGCCGCGAGCGCCTCGGTGATCTGGAACCCCACGGTGAAGCAGGGATTGAGGCTGGTCATCGGCTCCTGGAAGATCATCGCCATCTCGCTGCCGGCGAGCTTGCGGCGCTCGTTCGCACTCATGGTCAGCAGGTCCCTGCCATCGAAGGCAAGACGATCGGCGGTGACCGTCGCGGTCCAAGGCAGCAGGCCCATTAGCGCTAGCATTGCGACGCTCTTGCCCGAGCCTGATTCTCCGACCACGCCGAGAATCTCGCCCTGGTCGAGTGAGATGTCGACGCCGTCGACCGCCTTGAAGGGCCCGGCGGCGGTCTGGAAGGAAACCGAGAGGCTGCGGATCTCGAGCAGCGCCATCGCGCCTCAGCTCCGCTTCAGTTTGGGATCGAGGGCGTCGCGCAATCCGTCGCCCATCAGGTTGAAGGCCAGCACGGTGACTAGGATCGCGAGACCCGGGAAGGTCACCACCCACCAGGCGCGCAGGATGAACTCGCGCGCGTCGGCCAGCATTGTTCCCCACTCCGGCGTCGGCGGCTGAGCGCCCATGCCGAGAAAGCCGAGCGCGGCCGCGTCCAGGACCGCTGTGGAGAAGCCGAGCGTCGCCTGCACAATTAGCGGCGGCATGCAGTTCGGCAGCACGGTAACGAACATGAGGCGCAGCAGGCCGGCGCCCGCGACCCGGCTGGCGGTCACGTAGTCCTTGCTGAGCTCGGTGATCGCCGCCGCGCGGGTCAGGCGCACGAAATGCGGCAGGTAGACGATCGATACCGCGATCATGGCGTTGACCAGCCCCGGCCCGAGGATGGCCACCACCACGAGGGCCAGAAGGAGGCTCGGCACCGCCAGGATCACGTCCATAAGGCGCATCACCAAGCCGTCGAGATAGCGCCGGAAGAAGGCGGCGAGGAGGCCGATCGCGATTCCGCCCGAGAGCGAGATCGTCACTACGAAGATTCCGATGGAGAGCGAGAAGCGCGCGCCGTGGATGAGGCGCGACAACTGGTCGCGGCCGGTGGCGTCGGTGCCCAGCGGGAAGGCCCAGCTCCCGCCCTCCTGCCAGACTGGCGGAAGCAGCAGAAAATCGCGGTACTGCTCATGCGGCGGATACGGCGCGATCAGGTCGGCGAAGATCGCCATGGCGACCAGCAGGACCACCACCACGAGGCCGGCGACCGCACCGCGGTTCTCGCTGAAGTAGAACCAAAACTCCTTGAGCGGCGCGGCCGGCGCCGCGCGCTTCGGCTCGGGCCTGGCTTCGCTTCGGTTCTCGGCGACTGCGGTCATGGCACTAGCGTGCGTGGCGGATGCGCGGATTGACGAGGCCGTAGAGCAGGTCGACCGTCAGATTGACCAGCATCACCACGGCGGCAATCAACAGCAGGCCGCCCTGCACCGACGAGTAGTCGCGCCGGAAGACCGAATCTACCAGCCACTTGCCGACCCCCGGCCAGGAGAAGATCGTTTCGGTCAGGATGGCACCGGCGAAGAGGACACCGGTCTGCAACCCGATCACCGTGATGACTGGGATGAGCGCATTCCTCAGCGCATGCACGCCGATCACGCGCAACGGCGGCAGCCCCTTTGCGCGCGCCGTGCGGACATAGTCTTCATTCAGGATCTCCAGCATAGCCGAACGGGTTTGACGTGCGATCACAGCGAGCGGAATGGTCCCTAGAACGACAGTCGGCAGGATGAGGTGCGCGAGCGCCGAGCGAAAGGCTGCCCAATCCCCGGCCAGAATGCAGTCGAGCAGCAGGAACCCGGTGACCGGCTCGATGAAATAGAGGAACGAGATACGCCCCGAGACCGGCGTCCAGCCCAGCATTCCTGAAAACAGGATGATCAGCAGCGGGCCCCACCAAAAGATCGGCATGGAATAGCCGGTCAATGCGACGCCCATGACGCCGTGGTCGAAGACCGATCCGCGCTTGACGCCAGCCAGAATTCCGGCCGGCAGCCCGAGGCCGATGGCGAAGACGATGGCGCAGAGCGAGAGCTCGAGCGTCGCCGGGAAAAGCGTTAGGAATTCGTCGACGATCGGCCTTCGGGTCGTGATCGACGTGCCGAGGTCGCCTTGCAGCAGATTGCCAACATAGATGACGTACTGCTCCCATAGCGGCTTGTCGAAGCCGTAGTACGCCATCAGCTCGGCGTGGCGCCGCGCGTCCATGCTGCGCTCGCCAGCCAGCAGCGTCAGCGGATCGCCTGGCAGCAATCTGATGAAGGAGAAGGCGATCAGGGTCACCCCGAAGAAAGTCGGGATGAGCAGTCCGAGACGAGTAGCGATAAAACGTAGCATCCCTGGCCTGAAATGGACGTGGAC
>JBOHKJ010000232.1:0-5969 GCA_050728975.1 Kiloniellales bacterium
GCCGAACTCGAAGCCGTCGGAGACCAGCTTCGCGTACATGTCGTCGGTCAGCACCCAGACCTGGGGATGGCGCTTCAGCACGTCGGTTAGCGCCTTGAGCTCGGCGCGGCTGTAGGCGGCGCCGGTCGGATTGGAGGGCGAGTTGAGGATCAGCCAGCGGGTCCGGGGCGTGATCGCCGCCTCCAGCTCTTCCGGCTGCATCTTGAAGCCGTGGTTCTGGCCGCAGGGCACCGGAACCGGCGTCCCCTCGGCGAGCAGCGCGATATCGGGGTAGGAGACCCAGTAGGGCGCGGGAACGATCACCTCGTCGCCGGGATTCACCGTCGCCATCAAGGCGTTGTAGAGCACCTGCTTGCCCCCGGTGCCGACCGTGATCTGCTCCGGCTTGTAGTCCAGCCCGTGGTCGCGCTTCATCTTGGCTACAATCGCGCGCTTCAGCTCCGGGGTGCCGTCGACGTCGGTGTACTTGGTGTCGCCGCGCTCGATGGCGGCGATCGCCGCGCGCTTGATGTTGTCCGGCGTGTCGAAGTCCGGCTCGCCGGCGCCTAGGCCGATGACGTCGCGCCCCGCCGCCTTCAGCTCGCGCGCCTTTTGGGTGACGGCAATGGTGGGCGACGGCTTGATCCGCTTCAGACGCTCGGCAACGACCGACATGCTTCCCCTCTCCCGATCGCGGGCGACTCCCCTGAGGCCAAGCCGGCCGCGCGGCAGCAAGCTAATCGAGCGCCCCCGCTTCTGACAACCGGGGAGAGGGGGCCCGCCCCGAATTCGCCGCAGTCTTTCTCTCTTCCGCCCCAAAGGCGGCGCGAAGGCGCCACGCTCGGCCGCTCTGCTGGCGGCCAGGGGGATGGTTGGCGGGGGCTGGCAACCTTAGGGGGATAAGCATATGCAAGGTTTGGTCGCACCGCTGCCGCGCGGCTCGGTCGTAGCGTCGCGCAAGCCGAAAACATTCACGCTCGACGCGCTGGCAACCGCGGGGGCCGTCATGACCGGCGCGCTGTTGCTGCTGCTCGGCCTGCTGCTGCCGCAGCGCGCTTTCGCCGAGCCGGCGACCGCTCCGGAGGAAGCGCCGCTGGTGCCCGGCCTCTACCTGCTGCTCGACCAGGAGGGGCGCGCGCTTTCGGCGCCGCAGATCGCCGGCGAGATCGACATCGAGGTCAACGGGCTGGTGGCCCGCGCCACGGTGCGCCAGACCTTCCGCAATCCCACCGAGGTCTGGCTGACCGGGATCTACGTCTTTCCGCTGCCCGAGCGCTCGGCGGTCGACCGGCTCGCCATGACTGTCGGCGAGCGGCGGGTCGAAGGCCGCATCCTGGAGAAGAAGGAGGCCGAGAAGGTCTTCGCCGCGGCCGCCGCCAACGGCCAGCGGGCGAGCCTGCTGTCGGCCGAGCGCCCCAACGTCTTCGTCAGCCATGTCGCCAATATCGGCCCCGGCGAGGAGATCGGCGTCGAGATCGGCTTCCAGGATTCGGTCAGCTACGAGGAGGGCCGCTTTTCGCTGTCGCTGCCGCTGACCGTCGCGCCACGCTACACGCCCGGCGGCGCGCCGCTGGTGGTCAAAGCGCCGTCCGCCCCGCAGCCGCAGACTCCGCGGGTCCAGCCGATCGAGCTGGTCGATCCCGACGCCCAGCCGGGTGACGGCATCGAGCGCGATCTCTTCGGCCCGGTCGCCGCCCCCGGCGCGGCGCCGGCGCCGAGCGTCTCGATATCCGTCAGGCTCGACAGCGGGCTGCCGGTCGCGCGCATCGAGAGCTCGAGCCACGACATCGTCGTCGAATCGCTCGACGGCCGGCGCCAGCTTGTGCGTCTCGCCGCCGGAAGCGTGACCGCCGACCGCGATTTCCGCCTCGACTGGTGGCCGAGCGTCGGCGAGGCTCCGGCCGCCGCCATCTTCGGCGAAGAGATCGACGGCGACAGCCACCTGCTGGTGATGCTGCTGCCACCCGACGGCGAAGCCGTCTCCACGCCGACCGACGGCGAAGCGGCGGCCGCGCCGCAGGTAACTGGCGGCCGCGAGCTGATCCTGGTGGTCGACACCTCCGGCTCGATGGCCGGGCCCTCGATGGAGCAGGCGAGAGCCGCCCTCCTGCTGGCGCTCGAACGCCTCGCGCCCGAAGACCGCTTCAACATCGTCCGCTTCGCCAGCGACGTTTCGCAGCTCTTTCCGATGCCGCAGGCCGCGACGGCCGACAACGTGAGGCGCGCCATCGCCTACAGCTATTCGCTGACCGCCGACGGCGGCACCGAGATGGCGCCGGCGCTGCGGCTCGCGCTGGATCAGGCCGAGCGCGGCGCGCGCCTGCGGCAGATCGTCTTCGTCACCGACGGCGCGGTCGGCAACGAGGAGGAGCTGTTCCGCCTGATCGACGGGCGGCTCGGCGCGACGCGTCTCTTCACGGTCGGCATCGGCTCGGCCCCCAACGGCTTCTTCATGCGCAAGGCGGCGGAGATGGGACGCGGCAGCTTCACGCTAATCGACCGCATCGACGCCGTCGAAGCGCGCATGGGCGAGCTGTTCCAGCGGCTCGAGTCGCCGGCGCTGGTCGATCTCGCCGCTGCCTGGCCCGCCGGCCTCGGCGCGGCCGAGAGCTATCCGAGCCCGCTGCCCGATCTCTACCACGGTCAGCCGGTGGTGCTGAGCGTCCGCGTGCCGGGCAAGGCGCTCGCCGCGCTTTCCGGAACGCTGGCGATTACAGGGCAGCGCGGCGGCGCCCCCTTGCAGCTCGAGCTGCCGCTCGACGGCCTCGAGCCGGCGGCCGGCGTCGCCTCGCTTTGGGCGCGCGCGAAGCTCGAAGCGATCGAGGACAGCGGGCGCGTCGCCGCCCGCGCTCCGAACGAGGTCCGCGCCGAAGCGCTCGCGCTGGCGCTCGCCTACGACCTGGTGAGCCACTACACCAGTCTCATCGCCGTCGACGAGGAGGTCGCGCGCCCTGCCGGCGCCGAGCAGGCGGTCTACGAGCTGCCGCGCGCGCTCCCGGCCGGCTGGAGCTTCGACAAGGTGTTCGGGGAGGCAGCACCCCCGCCGGACGCGATGCGGATGCGTGCGAGCCGGCTGCCGCCCGCGATGGTCCGGCAGGCCGTGGCCGCCGCCGAATCCAAGGTCGCCCTGCCGCAGACTGCGACGCCGGCCACGCTGAAGATGCTGCTCGGCGCGGCGGCGCTGCTGTTCGCCGTGGTCCTGCTGCTGCTCGGCCGCCGGTTCGTGGCTTGGCAGAGGTGAGGCGCGCCCACCTCGTCGCCGCTCTCGCCCTGCTGCCGGCGGCCTTCGGACTCTGGCAGCTGGGCGAGGGCGCGCTGATTCCGGCCAAGGCCTGGCTGGCGCAGCGCCTGATTGCCCAGGCCTGGGAGCGGACGCTGGCCGGCGAGGCGGCGGTCCGCCCCTGGCCCTGGGCCGATACCTGGCCGGTGGCGCGCCTGACGCTGCCGGGGGCAGGTCAGGGCACGGGCAAGGACCTTTATGTTCTGGCCGCCGCGGACGGCTCCAGTCTCGCCTTCGGGCCCGGCCGGGTGGTGGGAACGGCGGAGCCCGGGCTGCCGGGCGTCTCGATCCTGGCCGGCCATCGGGACACCCACTTCGCCGCGCTGGCGGACCTGGCTCCCGGCGACCGTCTCGCGGTCGAGCGGCCGGACGGCAGCCGCATTGCCTTCCTGGTGACCGCCACCGCGGTGGTCGACGCCCGAAACGCCGCGCTCCGGCTTCCCGGGGATGGCAAGGCGCACCTGCTGCTGGTCACCTGCTGGCCGTTCGATGCGATCCGCCCCGGCGGACCGCTGCGCTATGCGGTTTCCGCCGAAGCGGAGACCGAGAGCCTGCTGTCAAGGGTGGAATTCCACTCTCCGGGCTCCTATTGATTCGAGGGTGCCGCCGCCCTCCCTCGGGGCCCGCGACGACGCGGACCCTCGAAGCGCGCCAGTGGCAAGGAGATCCGGGCAATCGCAGTCTTCCCGCAGCGCTCCGCAGCCCTCCTGGCCTCGTGCCTCCTGCTGCTCGCCCCGCAGACGCCCCCGGCGCTCGCCCAGGAGACGGGCACGCCCTTCGCCTACGAAGTCACCATCGCCGGCGCGCCCAACGCCGAGATCGCGGCGCTGCTCGAAGCCAGCTCCCAGCTCCGCGCGCTGGCGGAGGAGCCACCGCTCTCGCGCGGCGCGCTGGAGCGGCGCATCGACGGCGACCGCGAGCGCTTCGGCGCAGTGCTGCGCGCCGCCGGTTTCTACGCCGCCGAGGTGGAAGGCAGCATCGAAGGCGACGCCCCGCCCTTCGACGTCACGGTCACCGTCACGCCGGGTCCGCTCTACGAGCTGTCGGCCTACGAGATCGCTTACCGGGGCGAGGGCAACGAAGAGCTGCCGCGCGATCCCGCCGCGCTCGGCCTCGCGATCGGCGGGCCGGCCCGCTCCGCGCCCATTGCCGCCGCCGAGACCGCTCTGCTCGAGCGTCTTGCCGAGCTCGGCCGGCCGCGCGCCGCAGTGCTCGACCGCCGCTACCTGGTCGATCACGAAGCGCGCAGCTTGACCGGCCGGCTCGAGGTCGACCCCGGTCCCGAGCTTGCCTTCGGTCCGCTCGCCATCGCCGGACTCGACCGGGTCGAGGAAAGCTACATCCGGCGCCTCGTGCCCTGGGAGGAAGGGGGGCGCTACGACAGCCGCCAGGTCGCCGTTCTGGAAGAGCGCCTGCGCGACAGCGGCCTGTTCGACAGCTTCGCCGTCGAAGCGGGCGCGCCCGACGCCGAGAACCGCCTGCCGCAGACCCTGCGTCTCGCCGAGGCCAAGCGGCGCTCCATCGGCGCCGGCGGCGGCTACGCCTCCGACGAGGGACCGTTCGGCGAGGCCTTCTGGGAGCACCGCAATTTCTTCGGCGAAGGCGAGCGCCTGACGGTGACGCTCGGCGCCTCGGCGCTGGAGCAGAGCCTGACCGCCGAGGGCCGCAAGCCGAACTTCCTGCGCCTCGACCAGGCGCTGGTCGCCGAGAGCGCGCTCACCAGGGCCGACAACGAGGCCTTCGAGGAGGAGAGCTTGCGCATCTTCGGCGGACTCGAGCGGCGGTTGAGCGAGACTTGGAGCGTCACCGCCGGTCCCTCGTTCGAATACGCGCGCCTGACCGACGCGACCGGCCAGAACGAGTTCGCACTGGTCGGCTTTCCCATGCTTGCGCGGCGCGACAGCAGCGACGACCTGCTGTCGCCGACCGAGGGCAGCCGGCTCGATCTCTCGCTCACGCCCTACAACGACGCGCTCGAGCAGACGCTCTTTTTCACCGTCGCCGAGGCCGCGGGCTCGACCTACTACGCGCTCGACGAAGGACGGCGCGTGATCGCCGCCGCGCGGGCGCGGATCGGCAGCCTGGTGGGCGCCGACACCGCCGAGGTGCCCGCCAACAAGCGCTTCTATGCCGGCGGCGGCGGCTCGGTGCGCGGCTACGAATTCCAAAGCCTGGGCCCGCTCGACGCCTCCGAGGATCCCCTCGGCGGCCGCTCGGTGCTGGAGCTCGGCTTCGAGCTGCGCTTGCGCGTCGCCGAAGACTTCGGCGTCGTTCCTTTCGTCGAGGGCGGACAGGTCTACGACGACCCGCTGCCGACCTTCGACGAGGAGCTCCGCTGGGCCGCCGGCCTCGGATTGCGCTACTTCACCGCGGTCGGCCCGCTGCGCTTCGACGTCGCCTTCCCGCTGAACGGCCGCGAGCGCGACGATCTCTTCGAGTTCTACATCTCGCTTGGCCAGGCCTTCTGAGATGACCACCTTCTTGGAATGAGCCGGGCCCGCAAGATCGCGCTTGTCGCCCTCGCCGCAGCGCTGGCCCTGCCGCCACTGGCGTTGGCGAGTCTCGCGCTGCTCTACGAAAGCGAGGGCGGGCGGCGCTGGATTGCGGCACGGGTCGAGAGCGCGCTTTCCGAGCCGGGCGAAAGCGCGGCGGTCCTCGACGGCCTCGGCGGCAGCCTGTTCGACGCCATCACCTTGGCGCGGCTGACGCT
>JBOHKJ010000233.1:0-6416 GCA_050728975.1 Kiloniellales bacterium
GTATCGAAGTGGGCGACAGGTCGCCTCCCCTAGCACCCCTGATCGGTCAGCGGATCGAGGTCGGTCAGGCGCGCGTCGAGCGCAAAGTCGCCGTAGTCGAAGATCATCTCGTCGGCGTAGCCCTGAGGATAGAGGCGCAGCACCTGTTCCTGCTCCGGCAAGGCCTGGCGCTCGTCCATGGCGAAGAAGGCCAAGTCGATCTTCCAGGACGGCTTGCCGGCCAAAAGCGGCGAGGGAAAGGCAGACGGTGCCGTGGCGGGAAGCGCCTGGCTGAGCGCGGCATTGACTCCGAACAGCGCGGTGTCGCCGGAGCCGTCGAAGACCACCTTCCAGAGCGGCAGCGCCCCGTCCTGCGCAGCCTCGATCAGCAGCAGGCTGTGAGCGGTCGGGAACAAGGTTCCGGCGGGGAGCTCGAGCTGACGGGGCTCAGGCTCCTCGAAGGTAGCCATTCCCCCCTTGCCCGGACCCTCCAGGCGCGCGGTGCCGCTGATCTCTTCGTTGCTCCCGTCGCCATTGAATCGCCGGATGACGAAGCGATAGTCGCGGCCGTCTTTCGATTCGAAGGCATCGAAGGTCCAGCCGAAGTCGACCACCAGGCCCTCGGTGCTCACCAGCTGGACCCGGGTGCGCTGGGCGATGGTCCAGCCGCTGCAGATGTCGTCCCACTTGAACTCGAGCTTGCCGTTGGCCTGAACGATGTGGCTGCTGGCCCGGCTCTGGGACAGGTTGAGGGAATAGAGCGCGCGATGCGGCGCGAAGCTGTTTGCGGCCTGCAGCGGCAGCGCGTACCAGGCGGCGATCGCCAGCCCGAGTGCGGCGCAGGTGAGAAGGCGAAGGGGGGACAACGGGAAACTCCTCCTTTTGGAGGCTGGAGAGGGCGATCGCGGGCCGCTGGCAAGGCGCGAAGGAAACCCTGTCGCTCCCGGGAGCCGCGCCCCCAGGGACCATGTCCCTGCCGACAGGTGAGACTAGCGCAAAACTGCGGAGGTTCAACGTACTCGCTGGTGAAGGCCTACAGCCGAAACGCTCCCTGGGCAGGCTGCGGCGGCCTGCTAGACTTATTCCCATGAGGTTTCCGCGGGCACTGCGCCTCGACCACTCCGATCTCAATGTCTACGAGCGAGCCGCCGGGCCGGACGAGCTCTGCGTTTCTGGCGGTTTCGCCTTCGCCGGGCGCGACTCCGCGAGCCTTTCGGCCAAGGAGAGGCAAGCGCTCGGCCGCGGCTGGCTCGGTTGCGAGAGCTTCGGCTGGACCACGCTGGTCGCGGTGGCAGAGATCGAAGAAGCCGAGTTTGCGAGACTGGTGGAGCGCCTGGCCCGGCATCTGCTCGCCCATTACGGCGCGCCCGATCTCGCCAGCGCGATTCTGGCGGCGCGCGCCGAGGCCGACGATGCGGTGGCGTTGGCCGACCATCCGGTCAACACCATCCTGTCGTTGGAGCGGCGTCTCGGTCCCGAGGGGCTGGTCGAATCCTTCCGCAGAGTCGAGCCCCCGCGCGAGCGCGATCACGCCAAAATCTGGGAGATCGCGTCGGAGAGCGACGAGAGCTAGGCCGGCGTACCGGGCTGCTGCTGGGTGATGCAGTGTATGCCGCCGCCGCCGGCCAGGATGTCGAGCGCCGGCACCGCCAGGGTCTTGCGCTCGGGGAAGGCGGCGGCAATCAGGTCGAAGGCCTTCTGGTCGTTGGAGTCGTCGAACGACGGCACGATCACCCCGCCGTTGCAGACGTAGAAATTGATGTAGGAAAGCGCCAGGCGCGTGCCGTTGGCGGCTAGCTGCTTCTTCGGTTGTGGCACCTCGATCACCTGGAGCGCGCGGCCTTGGGCATCCTTGGCCGCCTTGAGGCGCTCGAGATTTTCTTTCAGGACGGCGGTATTGGGGTCTTCGGGATCCTCGCTCGACAGCGCCATCACCACGCCGGGCTTGACGAAGCAAGCGAGATTGTCGACGTGGCCGTCGGTCTCGTCGTCCTGCAGGCCGCGGCCCAGCCAGATCACCGTCTTGACGCCGAGATAGCGGCGCAGATTCTCCTCGATCTCCTCGCGCGACAGATCGGGATTGCGATTGGCGTTGAGCAGGCATTCTTCGCTGGTCAATGCCGTGCCTTCGCCGTCGACGTGGATCGAGCCGCCCTCCAGAACGAAGGGCGCATCGTAGCGGCGCACCTTCAAATGATCGAGCAGCGCCGCGGCGACCGCAGCATCGGCGGCGTAGTCCCGGTATTTCTCGCCCCAGGCGTTGAAGCGCCAGTCGATGCCGGCGAGCGTCCCCTTCCGATCGACCACGAAGGTGGGGCCGCTGTCGCGCAGCCAGGAATCGCTATGCGGCATCGGCAGGCAGGCGACGCCGGAGCCGAGCGCGAGAGAGGCGGTCGCCAGCTCTTCGGAATTGACCACCATGGTGACCGGCTCGAAAGCGGAGATCGTCTTGGCGACTTCGGCATAGACCTCGCGGGCAGCCTCGAGCGCGCCGCCCCAGGTCTCTTCGCGGCACGGCCAGGACATCCAGGTCCGCTGATGCGGTGCCCATTCCGCAGGCATGAGGAAGCCGTCGTCGGCAGGTGCGGCCATCGGCGACTGTTCCTTCGTTGTCTTGAGTTTTGCCCCGGGGTCGATCTTACCAGTTTCGGGGCCGGCGCCAAAGCGCCGAACTTCACGATAAACCCTAGATGAAACCGTGGAATATCCGCCTCTTATTTAGGCGGCAATGCCAGCCGGACGTGGAGCTCCTCGAGGCGCTCCGGCGGAACTTCGGCCGGGGCCTGCATCATCAGGTCCTCGGCCTTCTGGTTCATCGGGAAGGCGACGATCTCGCGCAGATTTGGCTCGTCGGCCAGCAGCATGACGATGCGGTCGATGCCGGGCGCCGAGCCGCCGTGGGGCGGCGCGCCATAGCGGAAGGCCGAAAAGAGCCCGCCGAAGCGCGCCTCGACCTCCGAGGCCGGGTAACCGGCGATCTCGAAGGCCTTGATCATGACCTCCGGCAAGTGATTCCGGATCGCACCCGACGACAGCTCCACGCCGTTGCAGACGATGTCGTATTGAAACGCCTTGATCGTCAGCGGGTCTCGAGTCCGCAAGGCCTCCAGCCCACCCTGCGGCATCGAGAAAGGGTTATGGCTGAACTCGATCCTGCCGGTTTCCTCGTTCTCCTCGTACATCGGGAAATCGGTGATCCAGCAGAAACGGAAGCAGTCCTTCTCGACCAAATCCAGCTCCTGGCCGAGGCGCAGCCGCGCGAGACCGGCGAGCCTGGCCGCCGGCTTCGCCTTGTCGCAGGCGAAGAAGACCGCATCGCCATCGGCCAGTCCGGCGATCTCCTTCAGCGTGGAGAGACGCTCGGCATCGAGATTCTTGGCGATCGGGCCCTTGGCCTCGCCCTCGGCGAAGATCACGTAGCCGAGGCCGGCCGCCCCTTCCCGGCGCGCCCAGTCGTTCGTCTTGTCGAAAAAGCTGCGCGGGCGTCCGCCGGCACCCGGTGCCGGGATCGCGCGCACCACCGCGCCCTGCTCGACCTGCTTGGCGAAGATGCCGAAGCCGGAGCCGCGGAAAACCTCGCTGACGTCGGCGATGACGATCGGGTTGCGCAGATCCGGCTTGTCGCTGCCGTACTTCAGCAGTGCCTCGTCCAGCGCGATGCGCGGAAAGGGTGCCGGCGTCACCGCGCGCTCCTGTGCGAACTCCTCGAAGACACTGTACAACACCGGCTCGATGGCGGCGAAAACATCCTCCTGGGTGACGAAGCTCATCTCGAAGTCGAGCTGGTAAAACTCGCCCGGCGAGCGATCGGCGCGACTGTCCTCGTCGCGGAAACAGGGCGCGATCTGGAAATAGCGGTCGAAGCCAGCCACCATCAGCAGCTGCTTGAACATCTGCGGGGCCTGGGGCAACGCATAGAACTTGCCGGGGTGGATGCGGCTCGGCACCAGGTAGTCGCGCGCGCCCTCGGGGCTGGAGGCCGTCAGAATCGGGGTCTGGATCTCCATGAAGCCCTGCTCGGTCATCCGCCGGCGGATCGAGGCGATGACGGCGCTGCGCAGGCGGATGTTGTCGTGCATCTTCTGGCGCCGCAGGTCGAGATAGCGATAGCGCAGGCGAACCTCCTCGCCGGCGTCCTCGTCGGAGGCGACCTGGAGCGGCAGCAGCTCGGCGCGCGACAGGACCTCGATGGTTTCCACGCGCAGCTCGACCCGGCCGGTCGGCAGCTTGTCGTTGACCGTCTCCGGCGTCCGCTCGACCACCTTGCCGCTGACCGTGATGACGCTTTCGGGCTTGAGCTGCTCGAAAGTCGGGAACAGCGGGCTCGAGATGTCGATCACGCACTGCATCAGGCCGAAATGATCGCGCAGGTCGACGAAGAGCAGCTGGCCATGGTCGCGCTTGCGATGCACCCAGCCGGCAAGCCGCAGCGACTGGCCCGCGTGCGACGCGCGCAGGTCTCCGCAGCGATGGGTTCGATAGGGATGCATTGGGGGCGGTCCTGATTGGCGGGCTGGCAAGCGATTGGGCCGCTGGCTGAATCCGGCCGGCAAGAGGCATCGCAGGCCTGAATTTGTCAAGGGCGCTGCCCTGCACGGGGCACCGCGCCCGGGCCGGCGGTCGGGCCCGCTCCAACGGATCGGCTCTAGGCGGTTGATCGGCCCGGTTTTCCGTGTATATGGCAGGCATGACATTGATCTCCGATCCGGACCAGCTGGCCGCATTCTGCGAGCGCCAGCGCGAGGCGGCTTTCGTCGCCGTCGACACCGAGTTCCTGCGCGATTCGACCTACTGGCCCAAGCTGTGTCTCGCCCAGGTGGCCGGGCCCGCCGAAGCGGCAGCGCTCGACCCGCTGGCCCCCGGCATGAATCTCGAGCCGCTGTTCGACCTGCTGCACGACCCCAAGGTGCTCAAGGTCTTTCACTCGGGGCGCCAGGACCTCGAAATCTTCTATCTGCTGATGAAGGATCTGCCGCGGCCGATCTTCGACACCCAGGTGGCGGCGATGGTCTGCGGCTTCGGCGATTCGGTGGGTTACGATACGCTCGCCCGCAAGCTGGCAGGAGTGCAGATCGACAAGTCCTCGCGCTTCACCGACTGGTCGCGCCGGCCATTGAAAAAACGCCAGATCGACTACGCGCTGTCCGACGTCACGCATCTGCGGACGGTCTACGAGCACCTCAATAAGAAGCTCGAGGAAAGCGATCGAAGCGCTTGGCTCGACGAGGAAATGTCGGTTCTCAACAATCCCGAGACCTATCGTCTCGAGCCGGCCAGCGCCTGGCAGCGCCTGAAGACCCGCGGCAGCGATCCGCGTTACCTCGCAGTGTTGCGCGAGCTCGCCGCCTGGCGCGAGACCCAGGCCCAGGCCCGCGACGTTCCGCGCAGCCGGGTGCTGCGCGACGAGCAGATCTTCGACATCGCGGTTCATCGGCCGACCACCCCCGAGGAGCTGGCCCAGACCCGAGGGCTCTCCGCCGACCTGGCGCGCGGGCGGATCGGCCGCGAGATCCTGGCCGCGGTCGCCGCCGGGCTGGCGGTGCCGGACCAGGAGCTGCCGCGGGTGCCGCCCCGACGCGAGCTGCCGAACGGCACCGGGCCAGTCGTCGACCTCTTGAAGGTTCTCCTCAAGATGAAGTCGGAAGACTTTGGCGTCGCGCAGAAATTGATTGCAAACGTTTCCGACCTGGAGGAGATCGCCGCCGACGACAAGGCCGAGGTCGCGGCGCTCGCCGGCTGGCGCCGGGAGATCTTCGGCCGCGATGCCCTGGCCTTGAAGCACGGCCGCATCACGCTGGGGGTCAAGCGCGGCAAGCTGCGGCTGGTGCCGCGTGACGGCGGCGCCGGCGAGCAGGGCGCGGCTCGCAAGGAGCCGGTCAACTAGCCATGGCGGCCGCGCGGGGCTCTTTTGGGCGGTCGCTCGTGGGCGGGTTGGCGCTGGCAACGGCAGAACTCGTCCTGCCGCTCCCCGGACCGGCGCGCGCCGCCGAGTTGCGCTTCGAGGTTCCGGTCGACTGCGAGATCGGCGTCCACTGCACCGTCCAGAACTACATCGACCACGACCCCGGCCCCGGCGCCAAGGACCAGACCTGCGGGCCGCTGACCTACGACGGCCACGACGGCATCGACATCCGGGTCCCGACCCGGCGCGACATGGAGGAGAGCGTTCCCGTCGTCGCCGCCGCAGCGGGCGTGGTCAAGGCGCTGCGCGACGGCATGGAGGACATCTCGATCCGCGATCCCGGGGCCGACTCGGTGCGCGGCCGCGAGGCCGGCAACAGCGTCATCGTCGATCACGGCGACGGCTGGGAGACCCAGTACAGCCACATGCGACGCGGCAGCGTCGCGGTCGAGGTCGGGGACCGGGTCGACGCCGGCGACCGGCTGGGCCTGATCGGGCTCTCCGGAAACACCGAGTTCCCGCACCTCCATTTCTC